>JALWPC010000298.1 GCA_026995265.1 Paracoccaceae bacterium | reverse complement strand
AAATCGAGCGGGCCGGGGGCCATATCAGCCGCTTTACTTTCCAAGGCGTGCAGCGCGCGATGGACCTGGCGGCCTGTCTTTTTGTGGTGGAGGCCTGGGCTGAATGGGGCGAAACCATAGAGGCCGATCCCGAAAAAATGTATGGCCCCGTGCGCCAGCGCTTTGAGGCGGGCAAAGCATGGGCGGGCTATGACTATGTGCGCGGCTGGAAAGAGCTAAAGCGCATTCGGGCGGAATATGCAGCGCTCACAGAGGGCTATGACGCGGTGCTGATCCCCTCGAGCTCCATCCTGCCACCGGACCGCGAGCGGCTGCTTTCGGATAATGACTACTTCATTTCCGAAAACCTGCTGGCGCTCAACAATACCCGCATCGGCAATCTGATGGGCCTGTGCGCGCTGACCCTGCCAACAGAGATTGCGGGCGCAGGCATTATGGCTATGGCGGCCCCGCGCAGCGAGCCACACCTGCTCCGGCTTGGCGCAGCCATCGAGGCAGCACTCTAGCGGATTTCCAGCCTGACCAGGCGCGTGTTTGTCGAGGGCGGGCATTTTGCGCGTTTTAAGAAAGGTCGAAACGCTTTAAGCGCGTAGCTGTAGTTCCAGCAAGCGCATGCCGTCTTTCACCAGATCAAAGCGCCGTTCTTCCATAGACCAGCGCATTGCCATGCCCTGAATGAAGGCGAGCACAAGGCGGGCGGCATCCTCCGGCTCTGTATCCGCGCGCAAATCGCCCCGGTCAATCGCCGCTTTGAACAGCCCCGCAAACAAAGCCTGCCTGCGCCCGACCATCTCGGCGAAGCGCTTGCGCAGGGCCTCGTTTTCGGCGTGCAACTCGCGCGAATAGAGGATGGCGGGGATAGACGGGGTTTTGACGATAAACTCGAACTGCCGCTGCACAATGGTGCGCAGGCGGTCCAGGGGCGGCTCGTCTGACTCGATGAGGCCCGCGGGCATGGCAGAGCCGATCCGCTCGGACACCGCCAGCCAAATCTCGGTTTTGCTGGGAAAATGCCGGAAGATCGCCGCCTGGGTGATCCCCACCGCATCGGCCAGTTTTTGCGTGGTCATCCGGTCCGGCCCCAGCTCGGCGGCAAGGCGCATGGCCTCGTCTACAATCTGGGCCTTGCGCTCGGCGGCGGGTTTGCGCTGCCGGGCCATGCTCATTTGCCGGCGCCTTCCACATCAAAGCGATAGCCCGCATGGCAGCCGGTGCAATTCAGCATCAGGTCCCCAAGGGCGGCGGTGGTTTTGGCCACATCGCCGCTCTCCGTTGCGGTTTTGGCGAGGTCGTCAAACAGGCCATGCGTATCCATGCCGAGGGTTTTGAAATCCAGCGGCAGCTTGCCAATCAGGGCGGCGGGCGCGGCTTCGACAGCGGCAGAGCCGGCGGCGGTGCCAAGGTCGGCCACCGTTTTCAGGTCGCCCTGCCCGAGCGCTTCGGTAATGCCCTGAACCGTCTCCAGAAAGCCGCGCATATCGCCGAGAATATGGTCCCGCTCATCCGCCGTGAGCATAATCGCTGTGCGCCCATCATCGGTGGCTTTCACCGAGCCCTGAATCAGGAATTTGTAGCCACCATAGGCGATGACGCCGATCAGAATGACATTGAGCAACAGGCTGAATTTTTTCATCGCGGGCCTCCAGGGGTGCGGACTAGTTATAGTATGGTTACTTATGATCGGGGCGGGCGATTGTCAACTTCCCGATTGATTCCCCTGCCTCCATGCGTCAAAGTAGCCGCGAATGATTTTTGACCAAAGAGACAAAAATGCTGGATGCAAGCAGAGAGAATAACGGGATGCCGCTGGATGTGTCGGTGTTTCAGAATGCGCGGGTGAACCTGAGCGCGCTGGAGCGGCGCAGTGCCGGTTACGCGGCGCGGCGCTCGGTGAAAAAGGCGCATCAGGCGGCGTGGCTGCTGCGGGCGATTGGCTTGATAGACCTGACGACGCTTTCGGGCGATGACACGGTGAACCGCGTCAAGCGCCTGTGTGGCAAGGCCAAAATGGCGCTGGACCCGGGCATTCAGGCGCGGCTGGGGCTGAGCAAGCCGGTGCAAACCGCCGCCGTTTGTGTTTACCCAAGCTTGGTTGAAGCCGCCGCCGAAGGGCTGGCGGGCACCGGCATTGGCGTGGCCTCGGTGGCCACCGGCTTTCCCGCGGGGCTGATCCCGCTGGACCTCAAGCTCGCCGAGATCCGCTATGCGGTGGCATCTGGCGCCACGGAAATTGACATCGTCATCACCCGCTCAAAGGTGTTCGCGCAGGATTGGGCGGGGCTTTATGATGAAATTGCGCAGATGAAAGAGGCCTGCGGCAAAGCCCACCTGAAAACCATTCTGGCCACGGGCGACATTGCCAGCCTGCGCAATGTTTATCGTGCCAGCATGGTGGCGATGATGGCAGGGGCGGATTTCATCAAGACCTCCACCGGCAAGGAAGCCGTGAATGCCATTCTGCCCGTCGGCCTGACCATGGTGCGGGCCATTCGGGACTATAACGAGCTGACCGGCGCACAGGTCGGCTTCAAGCCCGCAGGCGGGATTTCCACCGCGAAACAGGCGCTCACGTGGATGAGCATGATGCGCGAGGAATTGGGGCCGGATTACCTCCAGCCCCACCTGTTCCGCTTTGGGGCATCCTCCCTGCTCACAGATATAGAGCGCCAGTTGGAGCACCACGCCACGGGGCGCTATTCCGCCGCCCACCACCACGCGATTTCGTAAGGCCGCATTATGAGCGATATAGAAAAGATCATGGAAACAATGGATTACGGCAAAGCCCCCGAAGACCCGAGCGCCGCGAAAGCCTGGCTGGCCGCGCACCCGCGCCTTGAGCATTTTATCAACGGGGCGTTCAAGGGCGATAAATCCAAAGGGCTGGCGGTGCAGAACCCCGCCAATGGCGAAAAGCTGACGGTCGCGCCTGTGGCCAGCGACGCGCTGGTGGATGAAGCGGTGAAAGCCGCCCGTAAGGCACAGCCGAAATGGGCGGCGCTTTCGGGCCACCAGCGGGCCAAATACCTTTATGCGCTGGCGCGGCTCTTGCAAAAGCGCTCGCGCCTGTTTGCGGTGCTAGAAAGCATGGATAACGGCAAGCCCATCCGCGAGAGCCGCGACGTGGATGTGCCCTTGGTGGTCCGGCATTTCTACCACCATGCGGGCTGGGCCGAGATCCTTTCCGAGGAACTGCCGGGCTATGCGCCCCTTGGCGTCTGCGGGCAGATCATCCCGTGGAACTTCCCGCTCCTGATGCTGGCATGGAAGATCGCGCCAGCCCTTGCGGCGGGCAATACTGTGGTGCTGAAGCCTGCTGAATTTACGCCTGTCACGGCAGCACTTTTTGCCGAGCTTTGCGTGGAGGCGGGGCTGCCCGCAGGCGTGGTCAACATCGTGTTTGGCGCAGGGGAAACCGGCGCGGCGGTGGCGGGGCACCCCGATGTGGACAAGGTGGCGTTTACGGGCTCTTCCGAGGTTGGCAAAATCATCCGGCGGCAGACCGCTGGCAGCGGCAAGAAACTCTCGCTGGAGCTGGGCGGCAAATCGCCGTTTATCGTGTTTGACGATGCGGATTTGGACAGCGCCGTGGAAGGCGTGGTCGATGCGATCTGGTTTAATCAGGGGCAGGTGTGCTGTGCAGGCTCGCGGCTGCTGGTGCAGGAGGCGGTGGCGGATAAGTTTATCGCGCGGCTCAAGGCGCGGGCGGAAAAGCTGGTGGTCGGGGACCCGCTGGATAAATCGGTGGATATTGGCGCGATTGTCGACCAGAGCCAGCTTGAAACCATTCAGGGGCTTGTGGCCAAAGGGCAGGCCGAGGGGGCCGCGCTTTGGCAATCTAGCTGTGCGTTGCCCAACCAAGGCTGCTTTTACCCGCCAAGCATCCTGAGCGAGGTCTCGGCGGCCTCAACCGTGGTGCAGCAGGAGATTTTCGGGCCGGTGCTCACCGTGCAAACCTTCCGCACCCAGGCCGAGGCCGTGCAACTGGCCAACAACACTCGCTACGGGCTGAGCGCCTCGATCTGGTCGGAAACCTTAAGCGTGGCGCTGGATGCGGCGGCGCGGGTCAAGGCGGGGGTGATCTGGGTCAACGCCACCAATATGTTTGACGCCGCTGCGGGCTTTGGCGGCTATGGCGAGAGCGGCTTTGGCCGTGAGGGGGGCATTGAGGGCATGATGGAATATCTGGCCGAGCCCGCCCCCATGGTGAAGCCGAAGAAGCCGCAAGCCGTTGATTTCTCACCGCTTCCAGCGGGGGCGGGCGGCTCTGATGCCATGGACCGCACGGCGAAATTCTATATTGGCGGCAAACAGGCGCGGCCTGATGGGGCGGCGAGCTATACCGCCTATGATGCCAAAGGCAAGCCGATTTCACAGGCGGGGCTGGGCAACCGCAAAGACGTGCGCAATGCGGTGGCGGCGGCGGTGAAGGCGGCGGGCTGGAGCGCCTCCAGCCCCCACCTGCGGGCCCAAATCCTCTACTACCTCGCCGAAAACCTCGAGGCGCGCGCCGAGGAATTCGCCGCGCGGCTGCACCTGATGACCGGCGGCAAAGGCGCCGAAGAGGTGGACCTCGCGGTGCAACGCCTCAGCTTTTACGCCGGCTATGCCGATAAATATGACGGCAAGGTGCACTCCACCCTCACCCGCCACGTGACGCTGGCCATGAACGAGCCGCTGGGCGTGCTCGGCGTGATTTGCCCTGAAGAGGCTCCGCTTTTGAGCATGGTTTCCCTCATGGCCCCCGCGCTGGCCATGGGTAACCGCGTGGTGATGCTGGCTGCGCAAGCCCACCCGCTGATGGCCGGAGACCTCATGCAAGTGCTTGAAACCTCTGATATTCCGGCGGGGGTGGTGAACCTGCTCACCGGTGATCACGCCGCCATGGCCCCCACCCTGGCCGACCATGACGACGTGAACGCCCTGTGGAATTTCGGCACGCCAAATGCCGACCTTGACGCCCGTTCAGCGGGCAATCTCAAGATCACATGGAGCGCGGCGGCGGACTGGTTTGACCCCGCTTCGGGCCAGGGCAAGCGCTTTCTGCGCCACGCCACGCAGGTAAAAAACATCTGGGTGCCTTACGGGGAGTAACAGAGTCTAACGCCGGACGCGCTCACGGTGTCCGGCGGTGTTTGGTGACGCGCTGGGTTACAGTGAGCGCGAAAGCAGGTGCCACCTTGATTCACAAGTCCTGTCCGGCTGTGGCTATTTCTTGAATGCGCGGCATCATTGAAGACTGGGCTCAAACCGCCCGCGCACGCCGGTTATCCGTTTGAATTCCACAAAATTCCGGAGCTTTTTAGAAAAAAAGTTTGTAGGTATTAGTATTTAAAGTCGAAACGCTATAATAAATAAATTATGCGCTCTCTTCTTCCATTAACCCAGGGAAGCTCTGAATAATGCCGGACCACATAATGTCTCTAAATCCGGGCTATGTTTCGCAGGACTACATCTAACCCAATCACACGTATAGAAGGTATCGACGTTCAAAACATAGCCTTGAATGCTCTGCTTA
>JALWPC010000297.1 GCA_026995265.1 Paracoccaceae bacterium | reverse complement strand
TATATTCAGCTACTTTTGTTGTATTAGTTACATTATAATTAAAGCACACATTTGCATTATGTCCACTTACCTTATTTGAAGTTAAGTTTTCAAACCATACGTACTGTTGTACATAACCTAATTTTGACGTGTCATAATGTGGTAGTCCCTTATCAATTGAATTTATATTTACTAAATCACCATTCAGTTTAGCATTACCTAATTTAACATTATGCAACTCAACTGTAAATTTATATATGAATGGGTTATTTAAGTTCTTTGCATTTATGTATAATTGTTTAATTTCACTATTATATAATTTAATAAATAAATTTGTATTGAATATATAATTATAATCAAAATATAATGTTCCTATATTATGTAAATTACTAAATGTACCCCAATTATTATATATGTGTAATTCAGACACATTATCTGCTTCTATTATTCTAGTCATTGATGTCAACATTGCGTATTTAGTATTGTATATCTTATAACTACCTGTACAATCTAAACCACTCCATCCATTTTCTATACGTAATTTCCCATAAGAATTATTTATTGTAATAGTACCACATGATGATACTAATACATTACCATATTGGTTTCCTTTTTTATTTGTAAAGTTAATATTTTTAAATATAACATTAGGATAGCTATTTCCATATTTATCAATATAAATACTACCTAATTTTCCATTATATATATTTATAGTATTATTTTTATCTCCAACTATATACATCTGTAATGATACTGAATTTGGTTGTGGTGGGTTATTATTAATAAAATTAGTAGGTATTATATTAACAGATGAATTTATTATATACATAAAGCTACATACATAGTTATTTGTTCTGAAGTTTACACCAAATAAGTTATTTATTATCATATTGTCTTGTATAGCAAAGCATGGTCTAACATATTGGTTACTTAAATTACTCATGTCTATAACAGATCCTTTAATATCTTTGAATATTATAGTTTTTGATATTGGTTCTCCAATACCACTAATAAACTTATAGTATACATTACTAGAGTTAAATATTAAATATCTTAATCCACTTGAATCTTTTGAGAATTTATCAAATGTTTCCTTATTTATAACTACTTCATTTATATTATTTGGTATAAACATTGATGTTGTTGCATTACATTTACCATCATCAGATGAAAGTGTAACATTATCATACTTACCACCCAAACCATATTGTTTTACTTTATTAAATATATCACTTAATTTTACTGATTCATTAGTACTTATATCTTCTATGTATTTTCCATTAATAAATAACTTATAGTTTATAGTATTATTAGTATATAAGTTATCTACTTTTGCATCGTGTATAGTATCTATATAGTCAATTGAATTATCTGTATCAAAGAATGATCCATATTTACAACATTTATATGGGTAATTTATATATGGTGAATCTATAAATCTGCTTTCATAAAGTGAATTATGTAAGTGCGAACCACATATATCAAAATAATATGCCTTGTTTAGTTTATTTTGGTTTATTGATAAATCAGAATTCTTAATTAACATATACTTTACATACCCATTTAGTGATAAGTAACTTGTATTATCTATTAATGTATAATTTGAATTATACAAATATACATTATGTGAATTTGTTATATTTGTATATATACAATTCTTTATATTAGAACTTGATAGGTTAACTGCAGTTACATTAACATCATTTAGTGCATTTAATTTATTATTATTACCTTTAACTAATATATTTGATGAATATATAACGCTAGTATCATTATTAGGTACTAATAATAATTTGTCAGAATTAACAAGCTGTATCTTGTTAGCAAATATTTGTGAGTTGTATACTGGTAATATTGAAGGTGGTGTTTCACTATCAGTAACATTATAACCAACTACATTTCCTGTTACATTAAATTTTCCTTCTATATCATAGCCATATAATATTGCTGATCCTATTAAGTGTATATATGGTTCTCTATCTGTTGTAAAGTTATCAAATACTCCATTACCTACATGTGAATAAACATACCAATACCCCATACCATCTGTAACATTATCTCCAAATACTCTATTAGATTTATCAAATATATATTTACCGTATTTAGATGTATCTAATGAAAAATCTTTCATAACAGTATTATTTATCTCAAGTGTAGTATTGAATATATATGGTAAATTTAATATGTCATTAACTGTTGAATTGTATATATGTATATTGAAATTACCAGGTAACACACCATCACTATAATACTGACCTAAAGTAAATACACCTATATTAGAATTATAAAATGTCAAATTTAATCCTGTATTAACAATTGATGATTCACGTAAGTTTGGATATGGGCTTGAGTATATTGTACTATTGCCTTCTATAACTTTAAGATAGTCGATGTTTGAATTATTTATTACAACATTTGAATTTATACCAGCTATTGACATTTGGTATCTACTCAATGTAATAACATGTAAATTATTTATTGTTGAATTTGTATTATACAACATAAATGGTGTAACATAACCATTTTTACTATCATCTCCATTAATCGGATTACAGAATGTACTATCAACTCCACTAGATATTAATGTTACATTATACATATGTAAATTATTATCATTTCTCATTCTTATAGTTCCACATTCAACATATTCACTATATGGTCTTATATATACATTTGATATATTAACATTATTGGAATCATATAC
This sequence comes from Paracoccaceae bacterium, assembly GCA_026995265.1. GTDB lineage: Bacteria > Pseudomonadota > Alphaproteobacteria > Rhodobacterales > Rhodobacteraceae > UBA3077. The sequence continues at coordinate 17,341 of JALWPC010000297.1, read as the reverse complement.
ACTTAAAACTCCTCCAGCATAATACTTTGGTGGTGTATGTGATGTTACATTTGTTTGGTTAAATGAAATATTATTTATTGTAACATTATTAGCATTTTGTACTTCAACTAATTCTCCAATTGTATCAAGTGATGGGTTAGTTAATGATATATTTTCAAATTTCAAATTATTTGAATCTCTTGCATATACTAAGAAATGTAATCTACCAACTGAATTTATATTATATACTGAAACATTATTTGCATGGTCAATGTATATTGCATGTGTTCCTATTAATAAATTATCAGAAGATATAGAATGACCCATAAAATCCAATGTTACATTAGATGAGTTTATGTAGAAACATTTATCATTCTGTGAATTATAAACTATATCATTAACAACTTGGTAATACCCTGGTTGTGTTATATTCATACATCCAGTTACACTTATTGAAAATGAATAATTAACTATAAAAAATAGTGCTAAAATAAACACTAAAAAATGCATATTTCTCATATTCTTGTAACTTACTGTTTATTTATAATATTTTTTCTATATAAGTAATAAACTGATATTGATGTAACTATTGATAAAATTGATATAGTTGATACGACATATCTATTATAACTTGATATATCTATAAAACCACCAGTTATTTTATTACCAATAACATTATATCTAAATATTTTTGTTTTACTATTACCTAACTTATCATATACTGTACATTTTAGTATATTAGTTCCAGTACTTGATGTGTCTAATTTAAACTTTGAGTTATATTTATTATCATTTATATAAATAGTTTTACCATTGCATGTTATATTAGTTAGTCTAACATTATCATATGCATAAATATCACAGTACACATCTTTACCTTCATTAATATTGTTTTTACCACAATTTATTTCCAATTTCAGATCTGGTTTAATAAATCCATACCTATACAGTGTATTATTAACCCAATCAGAAAAGTATATAGAATTACCATATATTGCTATTGGAGAAATTTTACTTATAACATTGAAATCATATATATCATTACCATTTGTAACATTTATAACATGTATATAATACCCTGTATCACTATTACCACTTAACGCATATGCTAAACCATTATATGTAATTGAAAATTTGTTACCAGCTATACCTAAGTTAGATGTCCATATTACATTTCCATTTGAATAATTTAATGCATATATTTTATCTGTTCGTAATATTATTATACCATTGTATACTGATGGACTATTAGGGTAACCATTTAACTGTTTATACCAATCCAAAGTACCATTATTTATATATACTGCAAATAAACCTCCATCATTAACATTTGGATAATAAACAATTCCCTTGTATATTAACGGTGGACCAACAACATATTCATTATAATTACTACTTGGTGTATAATTAAATAATGATTTACCGTTGTATACATTAAATGCATGTAATACCCCATGTTCATCATATAAAACTAATATACCATCATACACAGATGGTTGTGATAAATCTAACTGACCTGTTTCATTAATTTTATATTCCCATATCTTCTGGCAGTTACTGTTCAATACATATATAGCATTATCTGAACCTACAATTATTAATCCATTATATACTACAGTTGATCTAACTATATTTGATATATTATATTTACATGCTAAATTACCATTTTCATCATAACCATATACGATTCCATTTATATCACCGAAATATATCTTATTTAAATAAAATACAGGTGTGTCTATTACAAAAGTATCAGCTACTTTCTTATTAAATACAACACTTCCATTTATACTAATCTTTGTTAGGTTACCATTTATTGCCATATAATAAACATAACCATCAGCTATAATTGGTTGAATTGGTGTTGCAAATCCATATGTTAAATTTAAATATTTATATTTCCATATCAAACCCCCTTTATTAAAACCATTGTTAAATGACATTCCAGTTGACATAGCATCATGTCCATACATTAACCAATCATTATAATCTTCAGACATGGAAAAACCAATAATAAAAGTAATTACAACTAAAAATAAAAATACTTTAAACCCATTCACTTCAATCTCCTGTGTTTATGTTTACGTATCTTTTTTATAATATATAAAAATGATACAATAATAGATAGATATATAAAATATTTTACTAATTTAACTTCTAATCCATGTGCATCTATATTTCTATATATAATATCTTGTCCATTACTAATTATTTTGTATTTAAATGAACCAAATTGTTTATTACCAGCAACATCATATGCAGTACAATTAATAAATTTATAACCATATTTGCTTGTATTTAAATTAATATTAACATCAAATTTAGAACTATTGGTTGTATACAACTTACCATTACATGTAACATTACTTAATCTTATATTATCTGATATAACAACAGTACATGTTTCATTTTTATGTAATTGGTATAGTTTATTACAATTAAATGATATAACTGGTGGTATGTTATCATTTGCTATTGCATATAAATAACCTTTATTACCATTATCACTTCCAATATATAAAACATTATTAACTATTGCAGGTGTTGACTCAACATAATTACCCAATTTATATTTGAATATTATGTTTTTATTTGTAACATTTACTGCATATAAATTACCATCATCATCTCCAAAATAAACAATACCATTTGATATTATTGGTGATGATTCAATAAAATCTCCAGCTTTAAATTCCCATATAGTATCACCATCACTTGTATTTATTGCGTATAAATATTCATCAGATGGTACATATAAAATTCCATCATATACTGATGGACTAGAAATTATCATACCATATGTTGTTGTATTCCATATACTAGTACCATTTAAACTAAATCTAAACAAATCACCATCTCTATCACCAAAGAATACACTGTTATTATATATAACTGGTGATAAATATATCTCACTCTCTGTATCAAAACTCCAATATTTAGTACCATTCAAATAAAATGCATAAAATAACCCATCTGCAGAACCAAAATATATAATTCCATTATAAATTGCTGGTTTGCCTAATACTAAGTCACCATTATTAAAATTCCATATTTGTTGACCATTACTTGAATTTATAGCATACAATCCATCATTTGATGAACCTACATATATTACTCCATCATATACAGTTGGTGTTGACATAACTGGTCCATCCTCATAGAACTTCCATGCCATACTACCATTATTTATATATATAGCATATAAATAATCATCTTGTGAACCAATAAACACCTTATCTTTATACACAAGTGGTATGCTTTGTATATTTGAATTTGTTTTAAAACTCCAAATCTTATCACCATTAGTTATATTTATTGCATATAAATTCTTATCACTTGATCCTATAAATGCAACACTATTATATATCACTGGAGAAGAATATGTTGGTTCTCCGTTTATGTTTTGTTTCCATAGTACTACTGGTTTAATTGGTCCGATTGAAGTTGTATAACCTGTGTTATTTAAATCATTCTTAAACATTAACCAATTTCCAGATAAAGAAACACTAAAAACTAATGAAACCATTAAAATAAATAAAAAAAACTTATAATACTCCATTACACATATTTACAATTACTTAATTTATAACATTTTTTATATAAAATAAAAATAATTAAATGTCTCCATTATTTATTGCTTCTTTTAGTCTCCTTATTAAATCTGTAGATGCACCCTCAATGTTTATTGGTCTTAATTCACCATTTTCAGATACCTGGAATACTATCTCACTCCTTGCTTTATCAATTACTTCTCCGTTTGCTTCAACATACGGTTTACAAACCAACATACCATTGTTTGGGTCTAATCTACAATTTGGGTAAAATTTCTCCTTCATTAAATCACCTCTTCATATAATATATCTTTAACCAAAGTTTCAGTTGTATGGTTACCGAATGAAGATACTAATACATGTCTAAATTTTGCTTTAACATAACTATCTAAATATCTCCTTGGGTACTCATGGTCGATTGCTAAAACTGGTGCTATTATTTGTCCAACATCTTCATTTAACAATTGTACACGTGGATCTCCATTCATTATTTCAACCATATCAATCATACTACCAACTGGTAAATGCAAATTAGCCTTTAGTACACCAAATTTTGCTTTTCTACAGTGTGGACACATATATCGTGTAAATAAGATTCTCAATTTAACCAACCTCCAATGATAACCTACCTAATACCTCTCTATTTATATTTCTATACCCATGTAATCTTGGGAATTCTTGTCCACCTGTTACATCAATTATTACAACATGGTTTCTTCTATACATATTTTCTAATGGCTTTGTATAATCTTCAACATACACTATTTTACCGTCCTCAATATGGTACATCTTTTTAAGTGAATCATGTGCTACTGCTTTATCATATGCTTCATCTGAGTAATCTATTAATATAAAGTAATAATGTTCATCTTTAATTTCTTTATTATTAGTTAATATATTAAATACTTTATTAAATTTCATCTATATCACCACCTAATGATAACTTATCTGGTATCATTGTTTCTTTAATTGTAAGCATACCTGCACCTCTCCTCTTAAATGATTTTGCTAAGAATTGGCTCATTATATTATTATTTTTTATAGCAAATACTAATGGGTCATATATCCTTGACTCTATAAAAGCCAATGCTGGCATAAAGAAATTTGTTCTAACAAATTCAGCATCTTGTTCATTTTTAATTGATATTAATTTACCAGAAAAATCAAAGTTACCATTTTTATCAAACATAAACTTCATGTATGAATATATATCTTTCAATACTTCATTTCTTGCCTTACTATCATTTCCAATAACATCAGACAATAAGTCAATGTATAAATTTATTATCCTTAGAAATATTATAAATGAATCTCTAAATAGTACTGAATCAATATATGGTGACAACTTTTCTATTTTAACTATTGTGTCTTCAAATTGTGCTGATAATCTAATTAATCTCATTATATCTGGTGGTAACTTAATGAACTTTAACTTATCCCACTTTTTTCTTCCTATTAAATCATTCATTCTTTCCACCACCAGCTCCCATAAGCATATTTAACTTTGTGTTAACTTTATCTATTTTTGATATAAATTCATTATACATTGATTGTACTTTTTCCTTGTATTCATCTGGTGTCTGTGTTCTGTATTCATCTAATTCATCTCTTGCAACATCTAAAGCCATTCTTAATCTATCTACCATATCTTCTGTCAATATTTGTTGTAATTTAGTATCTTGTACTGTTAATAACGAATCTGTCAATTGTTTAAACATTGCCATTTGTTTATTCATTATCTGTATTGAATTTGAATTTAGTATGTCTTTCTCATATTGCGATACTGATAATGCAACCTCTTTTTCTTTTAATTCATTCTTGTATTCAACTTCACGTTTCTTTGCTTCTTCTAATTCTGTATAAAGTTTATTTATCATATCTTTAAGTTGTGCTATTTGTTGCTCATATTGGAATCTCTCTTGGTCTGCCAAATTAACAACTTTTATCTTAGTATCTGAATCATAACTTTCTCCTCTATCATCTAATAATAATACTGGGTTTCCATATTCATCTAGATCAAAATTTGAATCTAATTTACCACCTTTAATCTGTTGGACTATACCAATCTTCTCCTTAAAGAAATCTTTGAAATCTCTTGCTGGTCTTTTAAATCTAACAACTTTTTTACCATCAGTTAATAATGGATACCATACAATATAACCATCATCCGTCTCATATATATCTATTCCCCAAAAATATTTGTAACTATCAAATACCTTATTTGACTTTAGGAAAAATTTAGGTAATTCATCATCTTTATCAAGTATTAATTTCATTTTCAAATGTTTCTTTGATTCTTTCTCCTTTTGTATTTTATATAATTCCTTTGCTTTCTCTTTTATATTCTCAAATTCTTTGTCTTCTTTATCAGATAATTTATCTTCTAATATCTTTAATTGTTCTTTTAACTTATAATTTTCAGCTAGTACATTAGCTAACTTTCTATCAATTACTTTATCAATCATTTCTTTGTTGTCTTCTGGTAATCTGTATATCTTTGTTACTTTCTTATTTCCCCCCTTAGAGAAAATATTTTTTAAACTATCAATCATACTCATTTATTATCACCTATAACTTCAACAACATTACTTTCTTCTCCATTTAATCTAGGTGATACTGAAGATGAAATTGAACCAACTTTACCTATTCCAGCATACCTAAATGTTGGTTTTGATCTTCTTCTTCTACCTTTACTTAACTTAAACGCTACTATAATAAATAACAATATTCCACCAATAGCTAATAATGTATTCTCATTTTCTTCATACCAACTTTTCTTCTGTACTACTATTGGTTTCTCTTTAGCAATAAAAGTCAATGATGTACTAGTTATAATATCATTCTGTGCTACCGATAAAGAATAAGAACCATTATATGTTGGTGTAAATGACGCATAACCATTCTTAAAATTAATAGTTGTACTCGTATCATTTGGTCCATTTATTTTACCAATACCATTATAATTTATTACCTCACCAGTGTTCTTATTTATTAATTTAAATTGTGCTTGTTCACCAACAAATATACTTTGTGGTGCTATTAATTGTGCTGGTATTCTATTTCTATATAACTGTATTGTCGTTGGTGATGTTGGGTCATCAGCAAAACCTGTTTTTCTAACAGTTATAGATGCAGTACCTTCTGGGAATCCATCAGAATATCCATATTGTTGGGGTTGGAAATCAATAGTACCGTCAGGTCCTGTATCACCAGATAAGAAATTTCCATCAGGTAATGTAATCTTTACCCATGCTTTATCAACAGGATCTCCTCCTTCTGTCCTTACCTCAACATGTATTGGTTGGTGTACCTCAATTTTACTTCTTACCAACCATAATATTTTAGCAATTGATTGAGTTCCTGCACTTTGTGTGCTTTGAGACGTAGATGGTGGGTGTATTATTACATTTTTTGAAGTTTGGTAATATAATGCACCAGAATGGTATACTCTAACTATTATAGAATATTGTCCATCTTTATCAAATACATAATTTGCTTTATAATATCCATTTCCATTATCAACACTTTTTAGTTCAAATGTAGTTGGTTGTATATTAACGAAAACCAAATCAGATGGTGAAACACCAGTAACAGCTACTTGGAATGTTTGGTTAACGTATCCCTCAGATGGTATAGTTACTGAGGGGTTTCCTATTGGTCCTACACCAAGTAAGCTACCTCCTGATAATACATACACATTAAAATTAACATTAGTTGATGTTCTATTATTACCTAAGAAACCTGATACAGTTAAATAAAAGTTATGTTGTCCTTCTGACTCTTGAGAACCGTCAACATTTACAGTTATATCAAGAGTTTGTCCTGGATCTAATTGTCCAGGTATATTTCCTGTTACATAAGCAAATGTTGGTTTAGCACTCTGTATTGTTGTTGATATTGATGTTATTGGTTGTGAACATGTATTTTTTATGTGCACGACAAAAGATGTATTTGTACCTTGTGATAACCTCGTATTATATTGAGACACAGATGGTAACAGACCACATTGTCCACTATTACTTTGTTGTTGTTCCTTTGTAATAGATTTAATTGAAATTAATATTGGTGATATAGAACCGCTATTGTTTATATTTATTGAACCTTGGAAAGTACCATATTGTGTTGGGGTAAAACATGCTTTGAAATAACCAGTTGAATTACTATTTATATTTAATGTAGTTGTATTAAATAAAGTAAATCCCTGTATCTCACCTGTTGCTTGTAAGCTAACACTTATTGAAGAATTACCGTTATTTATTATTCCAAAGTCATGACATACAGTACTATTAACTACAGTTGTACCATTCCAACTTGTATTAGTAACTTGTAGTGAAAATGATGTACCAACTATAAGCATAGCTAAAATTGTTAATATAGAATAATATTTAACGCTCCCAACCATGTTTTAAATTAATTAGATTTAGTATTTAAATGTTTTTATATTTTAATAAACCTGTTCTCTTATATCAATCTTGCCATGAGTAATCATATATAATACTTGTGCTATTCTCTTTGTAGACATATAAACATTCTCATCATTTGAATTGTGATATGTAATTGCATAAGATGATAATATATTAATCAAAGAATCAACTGTAATATTACCAATTAGGTCATATAAATGCTTTGAAACTATTTCTAAATCATAATTATGAAAATTATCTGACATTATTATTGCTGTTGTATACTCATCTGAAAATGGTATTTCATTTATCTTTCCTTTTAATAATAAGTTAACAAGTAATCTTCTCTTTACTGCTGACAAATACATTAATGCATCATTTATTGTTTTTATTAATTCGCTATATGTGTACTTTGTACCAGATATTATACCCCTTGAATTAATATATTCTGTCCTAAACAAAAGTAATGATGCTTGTACACGAGATATATCCAATAATACATTCATATTACCACAGCTTATACTTGTTCATGAATTCTTTGAACTCAGTTTGTGATAACTCTTTACCAAAAGATGTACCATCAAAGAATCCTCTTACACATGCATCAATTTCATTTGGGTTAGTATAAACACTACATGTATTCAATATCCTTATCTCATACCCTTTTAATTCTTTCAAAGGTTTAAACTCAATTTGTTTAAATAACTCATAACCTGGTTTATCCATAATATCACCTCTCAAATTTATCTAATCTACCATTAATATCTGATAATTTAAAAACTATTGCACCATTTTCATTTTTTACAGCTAATCCTTTTACATTATCTGAGTATTCAATTCTCATTGTGTTTAAGTTAACTTCATCGTTTGGTGAACATACAAAATGACCTTTTTTATCCGTTCTACAAATAAAACCTAGTTTCTCAATATCTCTAATTAATAAATCCATTTCCTTAGAAGTAACATTACCTATTGGGTATATCAAACCAATCACCTAAAATAAAAAAATGGGAAGGCGTTATTACGCCTTTCCAGTTCTCTTCAAATGCGTCCTCCATGATGCTGGTTTGAAGGTTGGTACTTTTGATGTAACACATCCGATGAAGTCTGGGTTACCTGCACATTCTTTAAGTGCCTTCGCAACTCTTGAAGTTTCTTTTGGACCTGATCTATGTTGTTTCCTAACTACAAGTCCTGCTCTTGGATGCCAGTAAACTTCTACACCACCCTCAAGTGGAACAACAGAATTACCATATCTGTGTTCCATCTTGCTCATTCTTTTTCCTTCAATAATTGCCATTCCCATATTAAGTTGTAAAGCTCTCTTTTGCTTTGCCATAATTATTCACCTCCACATAATTATACATCTAATTTCTTTTAAAAATAGTGAAAAAATTTTTTTCCCGCATGGGAAGGGGGTGACCCATGCGGAGAAGAAGAGCGTAGTTACAAATCCATCCCCTATATAATATAAAAATAAAAATATATAAACTTTTTTATTCTTTTTCTAACAATTCCAACAACCAGTCTAAAATTTGTAATTTTCCTTCTTTCAATCCCCTGTTGAAATCATTTTCTTCTAAATTGGTTTTATTTATTTCTGATTTTTTATTTTGTATTTCTTCAATTAATTCTTTTACAAATTTCTTTTTCTTATTTAAACCAAACATGTGTTCACCTCCCAGCTTTTATACAAAACTCCGATGGTGTGTAACTACTCCAATTTGTTAACATTGGTGCTAAATACGAATACACTATCATCTCATGGTATTTAGTTCCTCCACAAAATATATCTCTGTCTACTGATATTGTATAATCATCTTGTAGTTTAATTGAATACAAAGTTGAGTTGTAATCAGTACAATTACATGGTCTCTTATCTTTCTCAATTAAATAATCCGTATAATTATATACCTTAGTTAAGTAGTCATGTGTATTCTTTATTCCAGTTACGTTCTTTATTAAAAATTCATTCTCAGTATTACATTTATTATATTTTGAAACATAATTACTAAGGCTATCTTTATATCCATTCATATTTTGGTAAGTAGTAAACCACATTGTAAATCCAAAAATTGAAACTAAAACCAAAACAATTACCACTCCATAAAATATATCATTATTCATATTTAATCACCTCTTTAAAATATTTGTATAAGTCTTTACTTATGTACAAATCTAATTCATTGTTATCGACATCAATGTATACTTTTGAAAATTTGTTTTTGTATACATTTATTTTATATCCAGCGGTTTTATACATTTTATAGTACTTCAATAGATTTTCAAATTCTTCCATTCTTAACACATCATCTAACATATTATCACGTCCATATCGTTATATCAGCACCACATTTTTCTGCAATATATAATCTCAATATGAAATCTGGGTCACGTGCATATAAATAAAATCTTGGATGTTTCATCATATGGCAATCTTTGTACATAGAGAATATAGATGAATCTTCATCATATTCCATGAAGTAAACATTTGGTACATTATTAACTATGTATTGTATTGGGTCTGAAAAGTATACCGCATCAGAAAATGGTAATGTAACAGTTTCATTTGGTTTAACTAATTTTATCATTCTATAATAATCATATGGATCACATGAAGACGCATTACCTCTACATTCATAATCGAGTATTATGTCTTTACCTTTGTTTTCTTTCAACCAATTATTTACATATGTCCAGTTTATATTTTTAGAATTAAACACTAGTATTGAAAGCATAGCATAATTTTTACCTTCCATATGCATTACTTTCCAACCAGATTTTTGATATGTATCTTCCAATGGGTATAACCATATTCTATTTACAAATATCCTTGCATGTACATGCATATTCTCAGCTATCATTAAATTTGGTATTTCTATTAATCCAAAATACCAAATTGATGCAATAAACAAAATGAATACCGACAAATAAAATATTCCTTTTATCATTTTAATTCATCCTCTAATATCCAGTGTTCTGCAACACCTACATATTTATTTAATATATCAATTATATCACTAAAATCTGCAGTACCTATTTTCCTAGCAACAACAAACTCTTTGTAATCTTTACAGTATGAACGTACCCTATTTAATCTAATTCCTTCATCAGCATATATTTTATCGAGTAACTCATCATCAACATCATTAACTGGTACAACTAAATAATACACTTTTCCTATAACTCTTTTTATTTCTGGTAAAATTGTTTTATATATCTCTTCAAAGTTTTCATCGTTTACTTCATCAACTTTAATATTGTATTTTATAAACAAATAATCAAGGTCTAATTCTTTTACATATCTCCCATCTTTCTTTGTAAATAAAATGTCTACAACATATGGGTCACTATTTAGTAATAATCTACGTAATGAATATGATATTCTAACTGGGTCATCTCCTAGAAATGCCCTCCACATTAAATTCTCAGATATTGTAACCTCTTTGTATATTATTATGTGGAAACCTGTACCTGATGATGATATCTCAACTTTAATTGGTACACCTTTAAACCACTTCTTTATATTTATATATGAAAGTATCAATTTTCTAATATTCAAATCGTCATAATCAATTGATATCTTATCAACGTGTCCATCCATAATATTCATACTTCATCACCTATACTTAAATCTTTTTTTAGTAAAAATAAACAATATTTGGAATGATCTCTTCATAATTCACATCTGACCACCACTTACCACCTGTGTGTGAATACGAATATACCTTTACACCTGGTAAAGATACATCATTACCTACATTAAAGTATTTAACAAGTGGTCTTTCTTTACGCTTACCTGGGTAATTGAAATCATAAATATAAAACCTAACATATTTTGAAGGTGAATTAGAATATGAAGCAAATGCAACTCCAGAATGTAAATTATAAAATGACAATAAAAAATCAAAATCAGTATGTTCAATGAAGTACCCTAACAAATCGAATCCTCTCTCTTCAATTTCTTTGTATTTAAATGAAACCACACCATTACTATCAACAGATATGAAACTTTCTGGTACAAAACAAACCATATGTGCTTCTATGTGTCTCATCTGACCTCTTCCATATTTACCAGATCTAGATGCACCTGCTATAATAAAAATTACCTTTGCCCATCTTTGTGTTTTTGACATTTTCTTTTCAATGATTGAATTTATGTATTCAATAATTTTATTTAACATTGCTATAAACATATCAACATCTATTCCATTCTCTATAATGTATCCTAATGGTTTAAAGTATCTGTGCTTTATCATTTTGATATACTTTTCTGGTATTTTTCTTGTATAGAATCTAGATCTATCAACAACTTCAATTAAATTATTTAATCTCATCTTCTCTGTATTCAACGTCAATTTGTAAATAGATAGTTGTCTAGCATTATTTGTGAACTTAACTCTATAATAGATTGAATACAGTCTATTATATTGCTTAACTAATAATTCATAAATTGTTAGCTTTCTCATATATATCGCCAACCTCTTCAATAAATCTAACTAATGAAATTAATCTCTTCCTTATTTCAATCAATTCAGTAGTAGGTATTATTATCTTACTCCTACCATTAACACGTACTTTTATTAAATTAAAATCTTGTAATTTTTTTATTCTATCAGTAACAACCGAACGTGTTAACGATGTTCTCATATATAGTTTACTCATCTTTATTTCAGAATCAATATTAACTATAATTATCATCATACTTCTGCTAAATAACTCTGACTTTATTATTGTCTTAGTTGTTCTGCTAACATTCGGTATTATTCTTATCAATATATCCCCCCCTTATTTTGCTTTAGGTTCTTCAAAGTCAGTTTCATCCAAAGCATCTTTATTTAATTTATATAAAATATCAATCAAGCTTTGCATCTTTTGGTTCAAAGTTATTATGTTTATGTTTATCTCTTCTAATTCTCCTAATATTGCATTGATTTGGTTATCAGCAAATTGTAATTTTGGTTCTGGTTTTTCTGAAACAAATTTAACATACACAACATTATCGTTGTCATCTAATGATAACTCAACAGTCCTACCTTTTGAATCTTCAAAAAAACCCTTTAACTTCTCATTAAATGTATACCACTTGTCATCTAACTTAACTCCAAATCTTTTCATAGATACAGCCTCAATTTTCCCCTTAACTTTCTTTGACATAAAAACACCTCCTCATATTTTATAATCCACATAATCCTGTGGATTTATTGTTTTATATCCATAAAAGTTACAATATATATCAACTAATGTATCAAAGTATAAATTATCTTTGTACTTACTATATTCACTTCTATACTTACAATTGCATAACTCTGTTTGTAATGAAGACTTCAAATCATTTGTATTATTCATGAGTAATATAACACACTTACCTTTATCATTAAATGTACTAACAGCATAAAATGGGGTGTTATTGTTTGTTGTTGTACAATAAGCTATTATGTATTTATTATCTGAGTATTTTTCATAACATTGGTCTATGTAATATTGTGGATTTGTGTAATCTAATGCGAAGTACCAATTTACATATAACTCTGCTACAATAAAAATTACAACAGATATTATTGCAAACACAATTAACTTATCCATATCACATCATCTTCTTAATCAATATTTCATATTCATCTTCAGTCAACGTTTTTGTAAATACCTTTCCATTGTCTATAAACACATATAGTGCAACATCAGTAAACATAATTATAACTTCATTCGCAGATATAAAAACAGCATCAACAACATCTGGTCTTAACTTTAAATTACCTATCATTATGTCTGTAATCCTCTTATTGTATAAATTGTCAACAAATTTTTTAGTTACCATATACAACACCTCTTACAAACAGTATTGATTTCCTAAATGATAATATTGGGAACATCATCGACATAAACTTACCTTTTTTCTTTGCTCTTATGTTAACGAAATTATCAACATAGTCAAATTGTAGTGACTTAATTTTTGCTGGTTTCTCATTAACAATAGAATCAACGATCCTTTGGAAAGATTTCTTAGTTAATTTTTCTTCCCATTTAATTGTATCTCTCGAATAGAATACCATATGTACATCACCTTCATCAAAAATAAACTCCACTCTTTTATATTTATACTTATACACATACATATTAATCACCTAGTTTATCTAAACCTCCACTAACATCTTCTACTGGTGTAGAATAAGCTCTCATCAAATATCCATGACGTGGATATAATAGATCACCTGCCTGTATCATATAATCTATGTATTTGTGTATTCTATCAACTGGGTATTTACCACTTAATTTTCTATATATCTCACTAGTTTCAATTGGTTGGTTCGTAGGTACTATACTAAGTATCTCTTGCCTTAAGTCCTTTTTCTCAATATTGTTTGCACTTCCAAAATATTCCATCACTGATATATTCAAAGTTGATAACGCATATTTAATCAAATCAAATGCTCTATCAACATCTTCTACTGTAACTTTGTCAGATAATCTCATTTTTGCATATGCAGTAGAAATTTGTTTCATTTGTGTTACGACTCTGTTATTTATTCTCCTGTCAGATTTCATTAGAGAATAAACTATTTGTTTTAGTCTTTCCCTCGCAGTATCAGTAAGCTCTGGTCTAATGTTCTTTCTTGCATAGGCTATGTATTTCATTAACATCTCTTTAGTGTATACAACTGTTTTTAGTACATCATCTTCACTTGATAAATTAACATCAATTATATCTTTGTATACTTCGTCTGAGTCAATTTTTCTAACAAACATCTTAATTGCAAATCTTGTAACTATTGGATCGTTGAAATCTATTTGAGTATCGATTGGTGCTTCTTCTATATCTGACACTGTTGGGTTCATTGATGCTATAACAGTAGTATTAACTTTGAATTTGAATTTTATTACTTTATTGAAAAACACTTCTCCAGACTGCATTGCTTCTAATAAAGAGTACTTTGCTTCCTTATCCATCTTATCAAATTCATCTAAAAATAAAAATCCATCATTCGCTAAAAGCAACGCTCCTGCTTCAAGCATAAACATATCTTCATTCTTAACTAAAGATGCCAACATACCTGCTTTAGTGACATGCACACCATCAACAAAAGCAGACTTAGGGACTAACTCCATAGCATCCATCATTAGTTTAGTTTTTCCAACTCCTGGTTCTCCTATAAGGAGTACATGTACATTACCTAAATCACGTTTTAATTTTCCATCTCCTACTCCACCAAATAGTGAAACTAAAACTGCCTCTTTCACTCTATCTATATGTCTAAGCTCTGGTGCAAAAGATTGGACTAAATTATTTATTATATTATCATCTTTAGACATCTCAAGTATTTTCTTTTCATCTTCTTCTGTCAACTTAACTTCATCAAAAGATTCTTCAACTGTATTAAAATCAACCATAATATACTCATCTTTAAATTCTAGTCTATGGTTCTTTTCTACCTTGTGAACTATTGGTATTGTGTAAAAATAAATCATATTACCTGGTTGGAGTTTATTCAACACATCATCGTATAATTTAGCATTAAAGTAATAATTAAGAGTAAGTGTCTCTGGCTTCATTTTACCTAATGTGTCCTCCTCTTGTACTATTATTTTAATAACATCCATCTTAACTGATTTACGTGAATTGTAAATATACCCTTTTGGTGGTTTAGGTGAAACTGTATAAATTATATCACCAGTTTGTTCGTTCTCATATGCAAACACAACTACTTTTCTAGATACATCTGAAGTTGATAATATGATACCTTTTGAAAGAATTAACTTACCAACAGACTCATACGATTTTATTACTGGGAACTTATCAAAAAATGCTGGTTTATCTTTAGTTAAGTCTTGCATTAATTTGAACCGTATAAATGGTACACCTAATATATTATTATCCTCAATTTCTTTTTTTATAGAGTACATTACTAATATTGGGTTCGAAAAGAATTTATCTGCCAATTCCATCTCATTAGGATTATTGAAAAGCTTATCACTCAATTTTATTGAAACTGTTCCGTCTGATCTAACAATTGAAAACAAAAAATCGCTACTTAATATCTCCAATATCTTCTGGTATTCAGATTCGTCATGGAAATCGTTTTGTGTATAAAATACCTTATCTAAACTACTCGGTATCATAATCTACCCCCCTTATAAGCATCAATTAGAGAGTTTATCAAATCATCATAACTAAGATTTGTACTTTCCTTTACCTCCTTCAACTTATTTAGAGTACTTTCATCTAGTTTTATTGAAGTTAACTCTGAAGAATACACCCTCTTATTCTCATCGAAGTTCTCTATGGTAAGCAGTTCATTGATTATGTCATCATAGGTTTGTCCTTTCTTTGAAATTGAAATTAATCTATCTCTAGTCTCTTTCTTTACTAATATCATCTTCATTTTTATCACCCTCATAAGCATTCAAAATAGCCAAAATTATTTGGTTGTAAGAATTGCTTTTATTTCCAAAATTATTCAACATTCTAACTGTATCTTCAGATAATAGTAATAGTGATGGTTTTATTACTTTAGCATCTATATCAGTATTAACTTCTAGTTTATTATTATTAACATAGTTTATCATCTCAACTATTATATCATTGTATGTATATGATTTTGAAAATAATCTAGCCATTCTGTCCCTTACTTCTCTATCAACAACTACCTTTCTAGTCTTCAATACTAACACCTCTTGATAAAATATCTATTATATAATCATTATTAATTGGTATGCTAGATACATTTCTTAATATGAAATTACCATCTTTAGTCATTAATATTCTAAATACGTATGAATGATTTATGAAAGAAGTATCTCTAACGCAACCAATATAATTATCATATCTATTATGTTTAAATATAAATATCGTTATATCTACATTAGATACCTTTTCAAATAACTGTGAATATGAATAATTACCTTTGCATCTTAGCATAGATAAATCAATTAAATTAATTCTACCTAATTTTATATTATTAAGATCATTATATGACGTTATTAAATATGTCTCACTCGCTTCTAGTAACTGTATTGTGAGTGGAGATGTGTATATAATTACATCAAAATGTATATCTTTTAATAATGATAATATATGAGATTGCTTCCCAAAAAATGAAATGAACTTAACATTGAGTTTATATTTTCTCTGTTTAGAATATATTACAAATTTCATGTGTTTTATTATACGTAACTAATATATAAATGTTTATATTCTACATTATATAAAAATAAATGTTTATATCCCACTATTTAGTAGTACATATGTGTTACTACTCAAAAATGATACGCTACCCCGTCAGTTGTACTGCGTAGCAAGTTTTTTGGGGGTACTGAAAAATTGAATTTTTCTAAGTGCCTAATAATAAAATATAAAAAAATATATAAAGGATCGCTTTATTCTATATTTGTGGAATGTGTTTTTTCTAG
>JALWPC010000296.1 GCA_026995265.1 Paracoccaceae bacterium | reverse complement strand
GCGCATTTGGTCATGCGCTCCAGCTCGGCGGCGCTATCTTCGGGGGTGGTGAAGGCGACCATCTCGACCTTTTCGAACTGGTGCTGGCGGAGCATGCCTGCGGTGTCTCGCCCTGCCGAGCCCGCTTCGGAGCGGAAGCACTGGCTGTGGGCGGTCAGGCGGATGGGCAGGGCGGCTTCATCAATGATGTTGCCGGCTTCGGAATTCACCAGGGTGACCTCGGCGGTGGGGATCAGCCACCAGCCGTTTTCGGTGCGGTAGCTGTCCTCGGCGAATTTCGGCAGTTGGCCGGAACCATACATGGCCTCTTCGCGCACCAGAACCGGTGTCCATACTTCGGTGAAGCCGTTTTGCTCCACATGGGTGTCGAGCATGAACTGCCCGAGCGCCCGGTGCAGGCGGTTCATCGCGCCTTTCAGGACCACAAAGCGGGAGCCGGAGAGCTTGCCCGCGGTGCCGAAATCCAGCCCCTTGGCCGCGCCCGCCACCTCGTAATGCTCTTTTGGCGTAAAGGCGAAAGTGCGCGGGGTGCCGACGCGGCGGATCTCTACATTGTCGGCCTCATCTTCCCCGTCGGGGATGTCCTCGGCAGGGATATTCGGCAAGGTCATCAGCAGGTCATTCAGGCGGGTGCTCTCGGCCTTTGCCTGCGCCTCCAATTCGGCGATTTCGGCCTTCTTGGCGCCAACCAAGGCGCGCAGGCGCGCGAATTCGGCCTCGTCGCCCCTGGCCTTGGCGGCCCCGATCTGCCTGGAGGCGGCGTTGCGCTCGGCAAGGGCGGTCTCGGCGGCATGGATGGCCCCGCGGCGGGCGTCGTCTATGGCGAGAATGGCCTCGGCCTGCGGGGGGAGGCTGCGGCGCGCAAGGCCAGCGTCAAAGGCGGCGGGGTTTTGGCGGATGGCTTTGATATCGTGCATGATGGGCGGCCCTATGGCTGGAATCGGGGTTTTGGGTGTTATGCAATATGTGAGGCGGGAGGGGAAGGGGGCTTTGGTGGGGTGCCGGACTTAAGCCCTGCCTACGTTCTGGTGGAACCTTTGGCAAAGGGCAGGTGGTTCTCTTTTGGGGTTGGCCTAGTATCCATTGCGGTTTGGGTGGGGTTTTTTTACAATGCGGCAAAGGAGAGTCATATGGACACACATGCGCACAGGTTGAAGCGTCTCAAAATTAGAGCCTGGCGGCGCGGGATGAAGGAGATGGACCTGATTCTCGGGACGTTTGTAAATGAGCAGGCGGCGGGGATGAGCGCGGCGGAGCTGGACGCGCTGGAGGCGTTAATGGCTGAAAATGACGCCGATA
>JALWPC010000295.1 GCA_026995265.1 Paracoccaceae bacterium | reverse complement strand
TGGTAATTGATGCCAGTGTCATCGGCCATCAAGAAGAAAGGGTTCTTCCATTTAGATTGTCCTATCTGCTCTAAGCTGACATGTTTCTCATGCCTTCGGCAAAGGATTGTGCTCGTATTCAACACGATATACAACGTTTTCGATCTATTTCCCGAAAACGTATTTCAGAAAACTCTTTCGCCAACGTTCGCTAGTTCGTGAAGTTTATTCTTATTAGCGTTATCCGAACACTAGACATTCACTTTAAATGATCTACTTCGATTTTTTCACTAAACATTAGTTTGTATTTTCGTGCTTCCATTCAAAAACCGGCTCTGACCGATCAACATCGATCTTTGTTGAACGTGAATAAGAAGAGACTGGCTGGGCAAATGAAACGTCTATTTCACATCGCTTTCATGCAAAGACACACCGATAACATCAATTTTAACATCTCCATCGCGAAACATACAAGTTAACGCTCGGCCTACATAGACAAATATTTCCATCAGAAAACCGCCACTGTTCTGATCGATGTTGGCCGAAGATTCGCTCTGAAGCTCTTCATCTTTCGTGAGATGATCTTTCTGGAGCATCTGGAAATCGGAGCAGATGAGAAGTCGGTCATTTGCGAATGGTCTCTTACTCTTGAAGAGCTTTCCTGATTCTCATTGCTACCTATCGGCTGGCGATCACTGCCGATATTGATCTGCCTGATGACCGAATCAAGGTTAGCCGAGTGAACGAGTGCTTTCGTTAGCGACCAATCGCTGGCAGTCGATTGGTCAGTCTTTGAACAGTCCGTAATGGCCGCCGCGTCTGTGTGAAAAGGATAGTCACAGTCGATCATCTCTGACAAGCTCAGATAGCTGTTATTGTTCGGCATTCTCGTCTTCTTCGAAAGTCTTTGTCGCCATCGGCCAAGCATAGTAGGTTTCCGTTCTAACCTAGCCGACGATGTGTTATTCTTAGCGATCCGAAGAGGACATTTGTCGTTTCTAAATATCTTGTTCTCCATTCCGTAATGTAACAAACTCTTTCGCCTTCGTATGTAAACTCTTTGAATTCTTTCAACTCTGAGCCCTTCTGCGTCGAGGCGATTGCTGTTAGTCGATTCAGTCTAGAGAAGTGATTTGTCATCGATCGAACCATAGCTCTTATATGTGAAATATTCACCGACCGCTCGAGAACGACAGTTCATTTAATGGCATTTAGTTGAAGTGCGGTAAACAATGAAACGCGCAGACGCCATAGAATCGGTTCGTCGATTGCATTTGACATTGATTCACGTAGCATCAAAGAGTTCGATTGCAATCCACA
>JALWPC010000294.1 GCA_026995265.1 Paracoccaceae bacterium | reverse complement strand
CAGGCTGTTGAAAAAGTCCGAATTTTGGCAAGATCACCAAGGATCCCGAATACGCCATATGGATAAGCGATGAGAGGCCCCGATATCCAGCAAGATACGTTGTTCAGCACGGTCAGTCCGGAACAGCGTGTACCGAAGGACCATCCACTTCGTCCCATTCGTCAGATGGTGGATCAAGCGCTCCATGCGTTGGACAGCGAGTTCGATGCCCTCTACGCGGAGTTGGGGCGTGACTCGATTCCACCGGAGAAGCTGCTGCGTGCCCAGTTGCTGATGGCGCTGTACACCATCCGCAGCGAGCGACAGTTGGTCGAGCAGATCGACTACAACCTGCTATTTCGCTGGTTCGTAGGCTTCTCGATGGATGACAAGGTCTGGCACCACTCGACGTTCACCAAGAACCGGGATCGTCTGCTTGAAGGCGAGGTGGCGCACAAGTTTTTCGCCCAGGTGTTGGAACAGGCACGGGCTGCAGATTTGCTATCCAAAGAGCATTTCAGCGTGGATGGAACGCTGATAGAAGCGTTGGCTTCGCTCAAGAGCTACCGTCCGAAGGATGAAGAGGAACCCCCCACTCAAGGCGGTGGCCGCAATCCCACGGTGGACTTTCGGGGCGAAAAACGCTGTCGGGAAACCCATGAATCCAAGACCGACCCCGATGCGCTGCTGTTCCGCAAGAGCAAGGGCACCACAGCCAAACTCAGCTACATGGGCCACCTGTTGATGGAGAACCGCCATGGTCTGGTGGTCAATGCCAAGGTCACTCAGGCCACGGGCAAGGCCGAACGGGAGGCCGCCATTGATATGGTCGAAGCGCTCACCGACACGCGTCGGGTGACGGTGGGCGCGGACAAAAACTACGATACCAAGGGCTTTGTGACGGCAATGCGTTGTGCCAACGCCACGCCGCATGTGGCTCAGAACGACACCCACCGCTCATCGGCCATCGATAGGCGCACCACTCGCCATGAGGGTTACCGGACCAGCCTGACGATCCGCAAGCGGATCGAGGAATGTTTCGGCTGGCTCAAGACCGTCGGTGGCCTGCGCAAGAGCCGGTTTGTAGGCAAGGAAAAGCTGGACTTCCACTTTGTGCTGGGAGCTGCTGCCTACAACCTGGTTCGGATGCGCAACTTGGGGGTGGTGGCATGTTGATGGTCAGGGTCCGAGGGGGTGGTGTGCCTGGAAACAGGCAAATCGGGCGAAATTGGCCAATTTCAGGCCAGAAGGCAGAAATCGCCACACTTCACCCGCTGCTTGCCGCCAGAAAGGCCGCATCAGTCGGGGTATTTTCAACGGCCTGCTA
>JALWPC010000293.1 GCA_026995265.1 Paracoccaceae bacterium | reverse complement strand
TTTAGCAACTGTGTTTAAAGTCAAGCGATTTTTTACGCATAATTTGCCTGCCAGTACACACCATCTCGGAGCATGGCATTGACGATAGTCAACAGTTTTCGCATGCATGCCGTAAGCGCGACCTTGGGCTTTTTGCCGCTCTGAATCAGACGATTATAAAACGCGTTGAGAACAGGGTTGAAACGTACAGCCACCAACGTAGCCATGTACAAGACATCTCGGACAGCTCTTCGACCACCCCAGACGAGACGGCGGCCACGGTATTTGCCGCTATCATGGTTGAAAGGAGCCACCCCAACAAGGGCCGCAATCTGTTTGGGGCCGATCTTGCCCAGTTCCGGTAAGGCAGCGATCAGAGTCGTGGACAGTACAGGGCCTACTCCGGGAACGCTTTGGAGGATTTCGGCCTTCTTGCACCAGATGGGGTTGTTTTTGACCTGCTTTTTAAGGGCATCGTCGATATGTCCAAGGCGTTTTTCCAGCCAGGATATATGGGCGGATATATCCTTGGCCATCTTGCCCCTGGCGCGGATCAGGCGGTTCTTTTCTGCGGTTAGCATATCAACGAGTTGCTTACGGCGCGCTAAGGCGTCATTCAATGCCTGCAGATCCTCGTCCTTGACCTCTCGCACAGGTGGACGTACCGCCTCGCCAAAATGGGCAATAACCCCGGCGTCGATCTTGTCGGTTTTCGCCAACTCGCCTGTGGCCTTGGCAAAATCTCTAACCTGGCGGGGGTTAACCGCCACAATCGGCAGACCAGCTGACCTCAATTTACACACCACATTGATTTCCAGTCCGCCGGTTGCCTCCACGACGATTAACTCCGGCTTGAGGGCATTGAGCTTGCCTATAAGCTCGTCAATGCCTTTGTCGGTGTTTGCTGTCGACATGTACTCCCCAGAGGGGCGCACTACGACATCAAGGGCTGTACTCGACACATCAATTCCAATGAATACAGCGTTGTTGTCACTCATTTCTCTATCTCCCATCCTTGTAGATACGGGCTTGGTGTCCCAGGCAACTGTTCGGGTTAGAATAGAGAGCGGCATGACGACCCACGCTAAATCACGGGCTTGGGAGCCCACAGGGGAAACGGTCTGTCATGCCAAAACCTACTCGCTGAGACAGAGCCGGGGAGGGCCGCTTCGAGACACAACGTGCCAGAAGCGCTCTCCTTGGCTTCGACTCAACGATATATATCATCTTTTCTCCTTCTGGAAAAAATTAAGGCTTTATCAAAGCTGCCGGAGCACTGGCCATACGGTCGTCTACGGCATTACTTTGTGCTGTGGTTAAGATACAAGGG
>JALWPC010000292.1 GCA_026995265.1 Paracoccaceae bacterium | reverse complement strand
CGCAATTTGCGGGGATGAAGCAGGCGGTGAAGCCGGGCGGGCATATCCTGCTGCATGGCTACACGCCCAAACAGCTGGAATTCGGCACCGGCGGCCCGCCCTTTGAGGAGAACCTTTATACCGAGGATATGCTGCGCGAGGCGTTTGGCGATTTCGAGATCGTGGAATTGCGGGCCTATGAACGCGAAATTGACGAGGGCGCGGGGCATTCCGGCATGTCTGCCCTGATTGATCTGGTTGCGCGCAAGCCTTCGAGCTAGGCCCACCGAGGCGAAGCCGAGGCCGCATGCGCATTCAATTCAAAAGGAGCTACAATTCACTGCCTCTCGCTCCGCTCGAACGCGAATTGTAGCAATCCTTTATTGCGGGGAATTGAAAACGCTAGAGCCAGCGGCAGGCATTTTCAGCTTGTCTGAAAATGTGCTTTGG
Organism: Paracoccaceae bacterium; assembly: GCA_026995265.1. Lineage (GTDB taxonomy): Bacteria > Pseudomonadota > Alphaproteobacteria > Rhodobacterales > Rhodobacteraceae > UBA3077. Next base: position 884 of record JALWPC010000292.1, on the reverse strand, counting down.
CTGAGGGGGGCTTTAGCTCCCCGAAGTCAAAGCAGGCCCGGAGCTGCCGGACAGTTCTGGCCTCGCGGTTCCTCGGCGACCCTGCCCCAGCAATTTGTATGCAAAATTGCGCAAACAAAAAACTCAATTTGTATGCAAAATTGCGCAAGAAAACGGGCCACCTCGTCACCGCGTGCGGCGCTTCGCTTGCAGGGGGGGGCGTTATTGCGGTTTCACGCTCGCCGTCACATAGTTCACCGACAGGTCGCGTTCCGAAATCGACCAGCGCCACAGCAGCGGGTTGAAGACGAAGCCTTTCTTGTCCACCGGCTCCAGCCCTGCCGCCTCTATCAGCGCAAACAGCTCGTCGGGCGTGATGAATTTATCCCATTCATGGGTGCCCACGGGCAGCCAGCGCATGACGCGCTCGGCCCCGATAATGGCGACCATGTAGCTTTTCGGGTTGCGGTTGATGGTGGAGCAGATCATCAGCCCGCCGGGTTTCAGGAGCGCATGGCAGGCGTTGAGCATCGCTTGCGGGTCGGCGACGTGCTCGATCACCTCCATGTTCAGGATCACGTCAAACTGCTCGCCCTCGATCACCAGCGCCTCGGCCATGGTGTTGCGATAGTCAATCTCCAGCCCCGATTGCTCGGCGTGGATTTGCGCCACGGGAATGTTGCCTGCCGCCGCATCAGCCCCCACAACCGTGGCCCCGAGCCGCGCCATGGGCTCGCTCAAAAGCCCGCCGCCGCAGCCGATGTCGAGCAGGCGCAGGCCTTCAAAGGGCTTCAGGCTTTTGCGGTCGCGGCCAAATTCGGCGGCGATCTGGTCGACGATATACTCAAGCCGCGTCGGGTTGAGCATGTGGAGCGGCTTGAATTTCCCTGTCGGGTCCCACCACT
>JALWPC010000291.1 GCA_026995265.1 Paracoccaceae bacterium | reverse complement strand
CCGAGTTGACGCAACGTAAGCACTTCGAAAAGCTCGTCGAGCGAACCCGCGCCGCCGGGCAGGGTGACGAAAATATCCGCATTCATAAACATGACCTTTTTGCGCTCATGCATATTTTCGGTGATCACAAAGGTGTTAAGATCGCGCTTGCCGACCTCTTTTTCCAGCAAATGAACCGGGATCACCCCGAAGGTTTCGCCACCCTCGGCCTGTGCCCCGTTGGCCACCGCGCCCATCAGGCCCACATCGCCGGCCCCGTAGACCAGGCGCATACCCGCCTTACCCAGCCCCTTGCCCAGCGCAGTGGCTGCAGCCGCAAAGGCCGGGTCATTCCCCATTCGCGAGCCGCAAAATACGCATACCGAAAGGCGGGTCATTGGCCAATCACCCAAGAGACCTCCGCGCAGGTATCGAAGCCCTTGGCATCGGCCACCCGGCCATCTGCAAAAACCGCGTGCAGGTCAAACAGGCAGGCCCCGCTGCCGTCATCAAAATTGACGGTCAGGTAATAGTTGGCGGCCACGGTGCCGGTAATCACCTCGGGCCGGAGCAATCCCCGGCGTTCGGCATTTAGGGCCGTAAATTGCAAGGGGCTGCCAGCGGTGTTCACAATATCCACCACGCGATTTTTTCCGTCGGGAAGGTGCGGCGCGGGTGCCGATGAACAACCGGCCAGAACCACGCCCAAAACCAAAAGATATCGCATCCCTCTTCCCCTTTGTCAGGCCGGAAGAAAGCCACCAAGCACGACCAAAGTCAAGCGCCCTGTCGGCGGGCCATCACCCGCGCAAAGCCGTTTGGCCCGGCCACGGTGCCGGAAATGGACAGCCCGCGACACAAGCCTGATATACTCGAGCTTGCCCACAAGAACGCCATGATCATAGGCGCAGGTCGGCAATGGGGTCCGATGCAATGCCTTGCACCGCTGCCGCAAGGGGATGCACCCCGAAGGCAAGGATCAGGGGTTTCAACACGTGCATTCCTTTTATGGCCAGCACATTCACCTTTGCTTACGCGGTAAGCGCCAGGCGGTTCGCAGCCGTGCAATAATCGCAGGCTTCAAGCTGCCTCAAACAGGTATAACCCATTGTTTTATATAATTTAATCAGCATACTCAGATGACTACTAACCTAGGTTAGTAGAACGGTTACTACTATAAATAGATTTGGTAAATTTGGCACTACTTCTAGCTAATTGCCGCCTCCAGATCACCCCTTAAAGTCTGCCGGGCCTTATTGTGCGCCGAAATATTTTTCCGGCAAGCCGCTCCAGATTTCGACATCATCAATCCACTGGTGCTTCGGGTTCGCGTCGCCATAAATCTGGGTCAGGATAATAAAATCTATCGGTTGGCCATTGCGCGTGGTCGGGCCGTGATGGTCCCCGACCACCTGCCCATTGATCCGCCACAACGCGCGGCCATCCTCGCCCTCGGACCAATGCCAGTAATACTCGGTGAGGAACCATTCGTTTTCCGGCACGGGGATGTCAAAATTGTCAATTTCCCAGATCGGGCTTTCGGGGGTGGCATCCCCTTGCCAATGCCAATAGGGGTGGCCCTTCAGATCGGTATATACATAGGAAATCAACCGAAACCCGTTGCCTGCCGCATAGCCTCGGGTTTTATATTCGAACAAAGCCCGCCATGCGTCTGACTGGTGCAGGCTGGCGCTGTCCATCTTCATCCAGTAGCGCACATAAAGGTCGCTTCGGCCCTGACGGATATTCAAAATCTCGTAAGGGGATTGCGTGACATCCGTATTGTGCGATTGCGCATTGTAAAGCACCCGCGTGGGGGTGCCGTTATGGCCAATCACCGTTTGCAGGGCGTTTTTCAGGGCGGTGTAGTTGTCATGGTCGATAACATGCAGCGCGCTCTCTGACGCCCCCAGCACCTTGATCGGCCATTGAAAACCGGTCTCGGAATCCATGCCCACAATCGGCTCATAATAGCTATCGCCAATATCTCTGGGCCCAAAGTGCACCTCGCCTTCAAACCCGGACGCAAAAAGCAGATTTGCAGGGCCGGAATCAGCCGGGGCAGCGCAGGCGGAAAGGGTGAAGAGACAGGCGGCGAGGAATAGCTTCATTATTTGACCTTTGTTTTGCGTGGCAAAACTAGAGGGCTGAGTTGCGCCCGTAAAGCGGCCGATTATCAGTTGGGCGGAGGGCCGCCCATGCTAATCTGTGTTGTCTGCACCACGCATTTGCTTTACACCCCAGGCAACCCGGATAAAGGATGCCCCATGGCCCCGCGCAAACACAAAAAACCCGAATGGATTGTTGAAAAAGAGCGCGCCAGGCGCGGGGATGCGGCAGAGACCTTATGGCTGTTCGGCATCCATGCGGTGCGGGATGCCCTGATGAACCCCAAGCGGGAAAAGCTGAAGCTGATGGTCACCAAAAATGCGGCCGACCGCTTGGCAGAGGCCATTGCCGCCGCAGGTATTACGCCGGAAATCGTCGACCCGCGCAGCTTCAGGCCGCCGATTGATGCGCAATCGGTGCACCAGGGCGCGGTGCTGGAAGTGCGGCCGCTGAACTGGGGCTCGGTTTCCGAGCTGTGCGCCCCTCGTGGCGAAGCCCCGCTGCTGGTGCTGCTGGACCGCGTTTCGGACCCTCACAACGTGGGCGCCATACTGCGCTCTGCCGAAGTTTTCGGTGCCCGCGCAGTGATCGCCCCGCATCGCCATTCCGCCCCAGAAACGGGGGCGCTGGCCAAAACCGCCTCGGGGGCGCTGGAGCGCCAGCCCTATCTGCGGGTGCCCAACCTCGCCAAATCCATGAACGCCCTGCGCGAGATGGGGTATTTCATCATCGGTCTTGACGGCGAGGCCGATATGACCCTGACCGCCGCGATGGCCGACCTTCCCAACGTGCCACTGGCCCTTGCGCTTGGCTCGGAAGGGCCGGGACTGCGGGAGCTGACCAAAAAAACCTGCCACCGGATCGCCAAAATCCCCTTTGCCGGTGAGTTTGGATCCCTGAATGTATCCAATGCCGGCGCGGTTTCGCTCTATGCGGCAAGCCTGTGGCAACATGGATTCACAAGCTAAACCAGGCTTTTTTGCGAGGCGAAAGGCAGCACGACTTTACATCGGCAAAAACCAGCCGACAGATTTTTAAACACCGCCAGCCCCGCCGTGTTTCACATTAAAACCTGTTTATCGTTTTGTTTTCAAAGACAAACAAACACATTCAGATAACTACTAACCTAGGTTAGTAGTTATCATAGCATGCTCGGACTCGTTTCATGAACGGGGCAAAAACCCGTAAAATATGGTCCATGTTAACAATTTGCTGAAGCGCCTTGTAAGGCGATTGTTCGGTCCTTTTTGGTAGCTTCACGCGTCGGGATCGAAATGTCTCGATCTTCGGCATTACTGAAGGAAACGACCATGACTAAGAATGCAAATTCTGACAAAGCGATCTCCCGTCGTGCGGCTTTGCGCCGGATCGGGCTGGTGTCTGTAGCGGCATATGCCGTGCCTGCACTCACGGCCTTTTCGGAAGCCAATGCCAGCAGCGGGCCGAGTTCGTCAAGTAGTAGTTCTTCGAGTTCTTCGTCCAGTTCTTCAACGGGTTCAGGTGGCTCTACAGGCGGTGCAGGCGGCGGCACACCTCCAACCGGCGGCGGCACACCTCCAACCGGTGGCGGCACACCCCCAACCGGCGGTGGCACACCTCCAACCGGTGGCGGCACACCTCCAACCGGTGGCGGCACACCCCCAACCGGCGGTGGCACACCTCCAACCGGTGGGGGCACGCCTCCACCTCCGCCGCCTCCAGGTGGTGGTGGGGTGGTCATCTAGCCACCATGAAAGATGGCCGAAAGTTATCGACCATCCGCAATATTGAAGGTGGCGGCGTGCGTTGGAATTTGACACGCATTCCGCCGCCTTTGTGTCTTTTCACCTAGGCCGTGGCCGCAGCCAACGCCTGATCAAGATCGCGAATCAAATCATTCGCATCTTCAATCCCGATCGACAGCCGCACCACACTTGGCCCCGCCCCGGCGGCCTCCTGCTGCTCGGGCGTGAGCTGCCGGTGGGTGGTCGAGGCCGAATGGATGATCAGGCTGCGGGTGTCGCCCAAATTGGCCACATGCGAGAAAATCTCCACATTGTCCACCAGCTTCACGCAGGCATCAAAGCCGCCCTTCACCGCGAAGGTAAACAGCGCCCCCGCGCCCTTGGGGTAAATCGCCACCTTGCGCGCGGCGTAAGGCGAACTGGGCAACCCCGCATAGGTGACATACTCCACCCGCGGGTCGGCCTCCAGCCAGGCCGCCACCTTTTCGGCGTTTTCCACATGGCGCTGCATCCGCAGGCTCAGGGTCTCAACCCCCATCAGGGTGTAATGCGCCGCCTGCGGGTTCATGGTCATGCCCAGGTCACGCAGGCCAACGGCGATGCCGTGGAAGGTGAAGGCAAGGTTGCCGAAGGTCTCGTGGAATTTCAGCCCATGGTAAGCGGGCTCGGGCGCGCTCAGCGACGGGAACTTGTCGCTGGCCGACCAGTTGAAAGTGCCGCTATCCACCACCGCGCCGCCGGTCACCGTGCCGTTGCCGGTCATGTATTTGGTCAGCGAGTGCACCACCAATGTGGCCCCCATTTCTATGGGGCGGCACAGGTAGGGGGTGGCCAGGGTGTTATCGACAATCAGCGGCAGGCCGACGCTTTCGGCCACCGCCGCCACCGCCGGAAGGTCGGTAAGATAGCCGCCGGGGTTGGAAATGCTCTCGCAGAAAATCGCCTTGGTGTTTTCGTCCACCGCCGCCCTGATCGCGTCTGTGTCGTCGAAATCAACAAAACTTGCCGACCAGCCAAAGCGCCGGATGGTCTGGGAAAATTGGGTGATCGACCCGCCATAAAGCCGGGTGGACACCACCACATTATCCCCGGGGCGCATCAGCGGAAACAGCGCCATGATCTGCGCCGCGTGGCCGCTGGAGCAGCACACCGCCCCCACGCCTCCCTCCAGCGTGGCGACCCGCTCCTGCAGCACCGCCACCGTCGGGTTGGTCAGGCGGGAATAGATATAGCCCACCTCCTGCAGGTTAAACAACGCCGCCGCGTGGTCGGCATCGCGGAACACATAGGCGGTGGTCTGGTGGATGGGCGTCTGCCGCGCCCCCGTCGCCGGATCAGGCCGTGCGCCTGCGTGGATTTGTAGCGTGTCAAAACCGAAATCTACCATTTTGGACTCCCGAGGTTGCATTTGCGCGAAACCTTAGAGCCAAGCGGGGCCAAAAGGAACCGGCGGGCTAAAATAAATTGCCTCCGAAAGGGAAATTTTATCAAAGCTTTGACGAAATAATCCCCGTATTAAACCCACCCATCCGCAACTCGCCAAACAGGCGCTGGTGTTCGATCTTCGGGCAGCGGTTCATCACCACGTTCAACCCGTGCGCCCCAGCCAAAGCCGCCGACTCTTCGTTGATCACCCCGATTTGCATCCAGACGGTTTTCAGCCCGCGCGGCACCAGCACCTCAATCGCCTCTTCCACCACCGGCAGGGCCTGATCGGAGCGACGGAACACATCGACCATATCCACCTGAATATCCTCGGGCAAGGCCGAAAGGCTGGGGTAAATCTCCTCGCCAAACAGCG
>JALWPC010000290.1 GCA_026995265.1 Paracoccaceae bacterium | reverse complement strand
AAAAGTTTAATACAGAAGAGCCAACTATCCAAGCAGCCCCAATAAGCGCGCTGGCTACTATACAGCAAGCACAGGCCAAGTATGATTATCCCGCCTATATCGGGTTGGATGTCCACAAAGAAACGATTGCAGTGTCAATCGCCCGTGCCGGTCGGGAAGCGCCGGACTACTGGGGAGAGATAGCCAATCGACCTGGCAAGGTTCGCAAACTGGTAGATCGACTCAATCAAGCGTATGACGGTCAGATTTTGTCGTTTTGCTATGAAGCCGGCCCTTGCGGTTACGGCCTCTATAGACAACTTATAGAGCTGGGTCACGATTGTCAGGTGGTTGCCCCCTCTCTCATTCCGAAAAAGCCCGGAGAGCGGATCAAGACTGATCGACGCGATGCGATCAAGCTGGCTCAATATCTCAGAAGTGGCAGTCTCACCCCCGTCTGGGTACCGGATGAAGAACAGGAAGCCATGCGTGACCTCACGCGGGCGCGTGATGATTTTAAAAAGCAGGAGCGAACAGCGCGCCAGCAGTTGAATGCCTATGTACTACGGCATAGTCACAGCTGGCCCTCCGACAAAACCCGTTGGGGCAAGCCGCATTATAACTGGCTGGAGTCACTCAAATTCCCACACGATTGGCTGCAGGTGGTGCTACAGGAATGCATTGATGCGGTGAAAGCCGCCACACAGCGGGTGGCGGACATCACGGCGCAAATGGAACGGGTATTGCCCCAGTGGTCTTTGGCGCCGGTGGTGTATTCACTGGTGGCCTTGCGCGGTATCGATAAACTGGCCGCGATGGTCATACTGGCGGAATTGGGGGATATCAGCCGCTTTCAATCGCCCAAGCAACTGATGGCTTTTCTCGGGTTGGTGCCCGGTGAACATTCCAGTGGTGGGCGAAGAAGACAGGGAAGTATCACAAAAACCGGTAATGGTCATGCCCGGCGCATTCTGGTGGAATCCGCTTGGAGCTATCGCTTTCCGGCACGCCAGACCATGCACATGAAACGCAAATCCAAAACGGCATCCGATGAGGCTAAGACGATCGCCTGGAAGGCGCAAAAACGTCTGTGCGGTCGTTATCGTACGTTGGTACAGGCCGGCAAGAGTACCAAACAAACCACCGTCGCGGTGGCGCGGGAATTGATTGGTTTTATCTGGCATATCGTGTGCCGAGAAATGCCAAAGGTACAGCAAGGTTAATGCGTTAACCGTTAATATCACCAGTTAAATGAACAGAGAATAAGGAGGTAACAGGCGAATTGAGTCAGGGCATGGCCGGACCGATGTGGAGAACCCTTGTTCGGGTTATACCGGCATCGACCC
>JALWPC010000289.1 GCA_026995265.1 Paracoccaceae bacterium | reverse complement strand
CCGCCGCCATTGCCCAACAAACATATCGGTATCCGGATAACGCCGCACCGCAGCAAGCATATGCACCAGCCACTGAGCGTCTATGACCTGATCATCATCCACCCCGCCGAGCCAATCCACGCCCATGGCCAAAGCGGTTTCCAGCGCCTTGTTGCGCGCATGGCACAGGCCGGGGCGGGGCTCGACCACGTGCTCTATGGGCATTTTTTGGCGAAAGTGCTGGATGATGTCGCCATAAACAGGCTCTGTATCATTCTCGACCACGGCAAAGCGGAGATTGCAATCAGGCGCGGGGGTGAGCCTTGCCAGCGACTCGAGCGCACGGCTGAGCAATTCCGGCCGCTGGCGGGAGCAAATGATAATGGCGACTGAAACAGGGGCGTGGGCAGGGGAAGGCGTGTTCATATATGGCTCGAAATGCGTGAGGAATGGGGCTCAAGCCCCCGTTAGCTGGCGCTTTTATGGCCTTAACCGCGTCAGATTTGCAACAGTTTGTGCGTTTCCACACAAAAAAGCAATTATTGTCTGGCAAATGCACATTTTTATATGTAGAAGCAGGGGTAGCCCCAATGGGCAACCTTAATTGCGCAATATCTAAGGAAGAAAAAAATGAAAGCACTTAAACTCGCAGCCCTCGGCCTTGTAGCAGCCAAATCCGCATTCGCGGGTGCCGTTACCTTTGTGGCTCCTGAAGTTGTAGCTATCGAAGAGCCTACCCGCATGGGCGGTTCCGGCGCATGGCTCATCCCCCTCATCATCGCTGCTGTAATCCTGCTGGCTGTGACCAAAAAGCAGAGCACTGCAGTAGCCTGATTCGCAACCGCGAAATTTAAGCGAAAAAATTTAGGCGGGCGCCACCGGTATCGGGGCGCCCGCTTTTATTTTGTCCGCATCCCTCTGTGTGGCCGGTGTTGAAGTGCCAAGCGGCGGGAACACGTCGCCCGCATTGGCTCTCGCGATTTACCTCCTCGAGAGCCCCGTCGGAGGCCCGTGGGCTAAAGATGATGCCGGTTTATCAAAATCCGCAGATTTTATAACGTTTCGGGTTAAACACGGACCGGAATACGCGGCCTTTCGCCAGCGCTCGAACGCGTATTCCTATGCTCCATGGTTTCAGGTTAAACCCGAAATGCTTTAGTCCCAAAGGCTCGGGTCTTTACCCTCTTCGGTCAGCCGTTCGAAACGGGCGCGGGCGAAGCGCTGGAAGCCCACTTCATCATACATGCCGGTAGACACATATTCGAGGCCCGAGGCATAATGAAACGGCTTGAAATACCCGGGCATACGGAAGGATTCCGCCTCCTCCAGCGAGGTCGCGCCCGCGTTATCTCCCGAGAAAAACACAATGGTCGGGGTGAAATTCACCATCCACTTCTGCGCCAGTTCTTTTTCCGGCAGTTGCTCGCCGTCAAAATCGGTGACAACCCGGTCTCCCCACAGGTTAAGCTGCACGGTAAGGAAATGCGCGGTCTGGTAGTCAACGATTTCGGGAATGTTGAAATTCACCCTATGAAGCTCGCGGCAATAGGGGCAGCCTTTTTGCTCGAACATTACGACCAGCCCCTTTCCCTGATCGGCGGCATCCTGCAAGTCCGGACCCATTTCAAGGAAACTTTCATAAAACCATGGTTGTTTGTGCAGCCCGTCATCGCCTAATTCCTGAGCGCGCGCGGGCAGGGCCAGCGGCATTAAAGGGGCAAGGGCCGCGCTGGCCAGAAGTGAACGTCGTGTAATCATAAGATAATCCTCCCGCGCCAACCTTAACACAGGTTTGCGAAAATACGAAATCAGGATTTTGCGAGCGGGTGGACTAAATATTCATGCTTCAGGGAGACTGCACCTCTTTCACGTGCCCAGCGCCTGCAGCGCGGCCCGCTGCGGTAGCTTCGGAATAGGGCGGGTATAGGGCAAGCCTGTTGGAGCGCAACCGCCAGATAACAAAGACCTTTCCGCTTCAGATAGCATGCCTCTACTCAGGGTAGCAATCATTCCACTAAACTAGTTTAGTAGAATAGCCGAAAAGGTGATAATATCGTATTAAAACAATTAGATACATTGTATTTGATACGGAAATTCAGCCTAATTTCCTGTGCGGTTTTATATCGTAATTCGGTTGCTGCCGGGTGGTCGGGTGATTCTGCCAGCGCAAGATTCCCGAGCCACCAAAATCCCCGATCCGCAACGGTTATCTCTCAAAGGGAGTTAAATATGGACGTGAACGGGAACGGCCCGAGCTTCTGTGCTCAGGGGCGGTAGCCGGCCTCTTCCATCAACCGGTTGGAGCGGCTTTCCACCACCTCTTCCAGCGTGGCCAAAAACGGCTTTATCTCCATGCCTGCCCTGATGGTTGGCAGAAACTCCATCACTGCCACGCCGGGCTTGCGATAGGGGCTGCGGCGCGCCCAGAATACACCGGTATTGGTGGCGGCGGGCACGCAATCCAGCCCGAAGCGCTCGTAAAGCACGCCGGCACCCACCTTGTAGGGCTTCACAGCCCCGGGCAAAACCCGGGTGCCCTGCGGGTAGATCACCGTCTGCCCCACATCCTTTGCACGGCTTTTGTCGAGGTCGGACACCATCTTTTGAACGGCGCTGCCCTTTTTGCCGCGCGCCACGGCGGCCGAGCCGATGCGCAGGGCATAAAGCCCGACCACAGGCGCAAAAATCAGCTCGCGTTTCATGATGAATTTGGCGCGAGGCAGGTGCTCCATCAGCATCAATACGTCAAGGAATGACATATGCTTGGCGCAGACCACCACCTCGCCCTCGGGCACGGGGCCGCGAAACTCCACCCGCAGATTGCACACCACTTTCAGATACCAGAACACCGTGCGGCAATAGGTTTTCATCGCCCAGTAAGCCCCGTCCACCGACCAAATGGCCAGCGGCGCAAACAGGATGCCCTGCACCAGAAGCGTGCTATACATCAGGAAATCAAACACCAGAGACCGAACGCGCAGCATGGGGTTATGTTACGGTATGCAGGTGGTATCGCGCCGCGAGGCGGGAGGCGGCATAAGCCGAAATGCCCACCAATACCGGCACCAGAAACGGATACACCCAGTCAGCGCCGCTCAAAGACATGCCCGAAAGCAGGCCGTTGGCCTCGGGCTGCCTGGGGAAAGACACCACCGCCAGCATGGCCAGCCCCATGCCCAGCACCGCACCAATAGTGGCCCGCATGGTGATTCGGCGCACAAAGGCGCGGGCGATGTAGGAATCGCGCGCACCGAGCAGGCGCAGGGTGCGGATGATGCCACGGTTGGAGGCCAGCGCGTTATGGGCAGACAGCACCACGATAATCACCGTGATCATGGCCGTGAGCGCCAGCGAAAGCGCCACCATCAGGCGCAGCCGTTGCGAGGCCGCCAGCACCGGCGCGCGCCAAGTGCTGTGGTCGTCAAAGCTGGCATCGGGCGCTTCGGCCTTCAGGCGCAAAATCAGGCTGTCCACATCGGGGCCCTCTTCGCCAAGGCGCACATCTATCATTTGCGGAATCGGCAGGGACTCTGCCGGCAGGTTGCTGCCCAGCCACGGCTCCAGCAGCGCCAGTTGCTCGGATTTATCAATGATTTCAGCGCTTTCTATGCCAGGGGTGGAGCGCAAAACCCGCAGCGCGGCGTCCGACTGCGCGCTCAGCGAGTCGCCCTCGGCGATAATCTGCACTGTGGCAGTGCGGGCCAGATCCAGCGACCAGTAATCCGCCAGCCGCCCCACGGCCAAGGACAATGTGAGGGCAAACACAGCGATAAACGCCATGGCACCCGAGGCAAAACCCGTGAGCCAGGCCGAATTCCCCTTGGGCGGCACCACCTGATCGGAGGACGGGTCTCCAAATAACAGAGTTAGCGGGTTGAAGCTCATAGTCTCGCCCCCGCAAGGCTCAGATGCCCGTCTTTCAGCCGCAGCACCGAGGCGGGCACGCGGCCTTTGATCGAGCGAATCAGGTTCAGGTCATGGGTGGCCAGCAAAATGGTTTTGCCCATTTTGTTCAGCTCTACCAGAAGGGTCAGAATGCGCTGGCCCATCTCCCAGTCCACATTGCCGGTTGGCTCATCGGCAATGATGATGTCCGGGTCCATAATAACAGCGCGGGCCAGCGCCAGCCTTTGGCGCTCCCCGCCCGAAATCTCTTCGGGGTAGGCATCGGCACGGCCGGACATATCCACCCATGCAAGAAGGTCCTCCAGGTTATCCATATAGTCCTCAATATTCTTGCCTGCCACCAAAAGCGGCAAGGCTATATTCTGACGAATGGTTAAATGGTTAAGAAACTGACAATCCTGATGCACAACGCCAATGCGGCGGCGCATCTGGGTGACCTGCTCTCGCGAAAGCCGGGATACGTCTTGGCCGAGCACCTCGATCGCCCCAGAATCAGGCATAAGCGAAAGATAGCACATTTTGAGCAAGGTCGTCTTCCCCGCACCTGAAGGGCCGGTGAGAAAATGAAAGGAGCCCGCCGCGAGCTCCTGATTTACATCCTTCAAAATGGCGCGTGTGCCATAGCTAAACCCGGCGTTTTTCAGCGAGATCACGAATATTTTCCTCCAAATTTTGCAGACATTCACATGTTAACGCGCTAAGCTCAAGCCCTAAGCCTTTGATCCTCTTGAATAGCATGCGAAGGTGGGGTGTAATATTAACAATTGATTCGGGTGGCCAAAACAAAAAGAATGATTACAGGATAAAACTATGCGGATAACATGCCCAAATTGCAAGGCCACTTACGAAGTGGGCGATGCGGAGATCCCGAAAGAGGGGATCGAGGTTGAATGCAGCGCATGCCTGAACCGTTGGATGCAAATGCCCGCAACAGAAGCCGAAGAACCGGCCCCCGTGGCAGAAGCAGCGCCAGAACCTCCCGCGCCCGTAGCCCCTGAAATTAAAGAAGAATTGGCACCTGAGCCCGAACCTGAACCCGCGCCTGTGCCCGGTTTTGAAGCTCCGGAAGAGCCGGAATCCGCCGCGCCCGTGGCCAAAACCGCCCTTGAAGACAAGGCCGGAAACCCCGATATTCCCGCCTCCGGTTTCGGTTCAGTCCCCGCATGGGACGCGCCAAATATCACCCCGAATGAAACGCCGGATTCCGACCTTCAGGGGATTTTGAACGAAGGTGAAATCCCCGAAATCGAAAGCCCGACCGATCTGACCGACGCAGACTTTCCCGAAGAAAAAGCGGATCCGTCGGCGGGATGGCGCGTGCCCAAGCCGCCGGAGCGCCCTTTTCTGGAGCAAGACCCGCTCGACCAGATATTGGCGGAAATCAGCGCAGAAGCAGAGGCCCCGACCGCCGCGCAGCCGGAAGCGGCCCGCGCAGAGGCCACGCCCCCCTCGGCACCGGCGCTTGCGACTGCCTCTGAACCGGAAGATGATTCGGTTACAGCGCCACCGGCACCGTCTATGCCCGAGGTGTCGGAACCCGGAGATTTAGGCACGGCTGATGCCGAATTGGCGCTTGAACAGGGCGCGGAAACGGACACTATTCCAGAGCCAGAGCCAGAGCCAGAGCCAGAGCCAGAGCCAGAGCCAGAGCCAGAGCCAGAGCCAGAGCCAGAGCCAGAGCCAGAGCCAGAGCCAGAGCCAGAGCCAGAGCCAGAGCCAGAGCCAGAGCCAGAGCCAGAGC
>JALWPC010000288.1 GCA_026995265.1 Paracoccaceae bacterium | reverse complement strand
GCCATGGCCGATGCCTATATCCGCAATGGTGGCTGGGACGAGGGCAAAGCCGCGCTGGACGCCATCCCCCCCACCTATGAAACCTATGACCGCTACCGGCTGGAGGCTATCGTTGCCGACCACAATAAAGACTGGGTCAAGGCCGACAGCTTTTACGACATCGCCCGTGGTCTGACCACGACCCCCGCCAGCACGCTGAACAACTGGGGCTTTTCCAAGCGCATTCGCGGTGATCTGGAAGAGGCCGAAAAACTGTTTCGCCAGGCCCTGCGCGCCGACCCGTCGCTGTTCCGCGCCAAGGTCAACCTGGTGCAGGTGCGCGCCCTGCGCGGGGAATACCAGCTTCCTGTGATCCCGATGAACGACGAAGAGCGCGCCCTGTTGTATTACGAAGCCGCCAAAGTGGCCGTCAACAAAGGCGACCGCGACATTGCCCGCGGCCTGTTGCAACAAGCCATAGATTCCCACCCGCGCCACTTTGCCGCCGCGGTCGACGCCCTGAACGCGCTTAACGATTCCGTAGGGCTTTAGTTTATGGCCTATTGGGCGATCATTTTTCTGGTCATCACCTTTCCCTTTTGCATTTACGCAACATGGTCGGACCTGAAATTCCTGAAGATCCCCAATATCGTGCCGGTGTCGCTGCTCTTGGTGTTTATTGTGACCGGCCCTTTTGTGCTGCCCTTTACGGAATATTGGCACAGCCTGCTTTACGCTTTCATCGCGCTGCTTGTCAGCCTGGCGGTTTTTGCCGCCCGCCTTGTGCCCGGCGGAGACCTGAAATACACCATCGCCATTATCCCCTATGTGGATACCGGCCAACTTGTCAGCTTTGCCATGTTTGTGGCGCTTTGCTCGCTTTTGGCCGTGTTCACCCATCTGGTTTTCGGCTGGATCGGCCTTGCGCCCAAAGACTGGGCCTCATGGGAAAAAGGTGGCTGGAAGCGGCGCTTTCCGGTCGGGTTTGCGCTCTCTGGCGGGCTTATCACCTATCTTGGAGCGCATATCATTCAGCCGGTTTGACCAGCCCGTACAGCACCATCAGTTCAGAGCGATACACTTCTTCCAGCCCATAGCCTTCCGCCTCGACCTGCCCCAGCATGGCGCTCCTGAGGTCAGGCTTTACCGGGCACAGGGGCACCGCCAGAAACGCCGCCCCTGCCAAACCGGCATCATCGCCATAATACCACGGCGCCGCTCCGGGCACGCGGGCCACATCCCCGACCAGCCACAAATAGTTCAGCACATCCGCCACCAGCACCGGCCGCCCGCGCACGTTGTCCAGCGCCTCTATCTGCCGCGCCATGCCGAAATACTGGGCCATAAGCGAGTTATCCAGCTTGCAATCGGGGAAGGTCTGGCCATTTATCACCACCGGCTCCAGTTTTGGCGAAAGCGTGGGCCAGCCCTCCAGCGCCTGCACTGTGATAATATCTTCCACCCGTCGCTCCGGCAGCCAGATATCGGACACCCCGCCCTTCAACTCCAGCGGGGCAAAATCTTCGGCATCGGCCGCCACCACCCGGAACGGCGTGCCCCCCATGTTGATCATCGAGGGCAGAACCAGCGTAACGGCCGCCGCAATCAGCATCAGCGCCCCTTGCCGCGCCGGAATGCCGAACACCGGTCTGCTCCCGGCCTCCGGCAGGTTCGCCCACACATAAAGCACCATGAGGTGCAGCCATTTCGGGTCATTTCCCCAGTTTTGATAAGTGATATAGGCAAAGGCGGGGGCGAGCAACAGCACCACCAGCCCCTGGGTCATCCGCCCCGATTTTCTGAAAATCACCACCGCCGCGAACAGTATAACCGATGTCATCATGGTCTTCGCGCTGGCCACCACGTCGGTCAGGCTCGCCCCTGCGTTCACCCGCGAAGAGCTCGGCTTTGTTACCGTCAGCAGGTCATCCAAGTAGGCCAGAAAGAAATCCGGCCCGAACCACGCCAGCAGCGCCCCGCCCGCCAGCAGCCCCACCGCCATGGCCTTCAGCAACAGCGCCCCTTGTTTTTGCGCCAGCAAAATAAGCACCACCGCAGGCAGCAGCGACACGAAAAAGGTCACCTTCAGCATCGCCAGCGCCGCCATGCACCCCCCAATCACCAAGGGCGCAACCCAGCCCTCCCCCAGCCGCCTGCGGGGCGGGAAAAGGATGGTTACCAGCAGCAAAAATGTCAGGCCCCAGCCCCAGCGGTTGTAATACATTGAAAGCGAGATCGTCGGCGTATCCCCGCCGTAGACCACCGCCATCATCATCACGATCATCACAATGGCAAAATAATGGGCCTGCCCGCGGCTCAGCCGCGTGACCCCCAGCCACCAGATGACCGGCAGCATAAGCCCCAGCATCGCCGAATCCGCCAGCAATGTGGCCTTGCCCACGGCAAACCCGAGCGCCAGAAACCCCGCCACCGGCGCGAAGCCCAGCACCCCAATCGGGGTCATAAAGTCCACATGCGGCAGCTCGCCACTGGCCATGCGCAGCGACGCATCGAGCATATGCATAAGGTCGCCTTCATGCCCCGTGATCATCAACCTGGAGGGCAGTAACAGCAACAGCATGTCCAGCGCATAGAACGCCAGCAAAAATCCGCCAAATTTGAGCGATTGTTTATCTGAGATAGCCCTGCCCCCGCCTTATGTTTTATGCTAGAATAGAAGACACGAGGCCGATTTCAAGCCTCAAATTCGAATGGGTTCAACGTTGCCTTACACCGACTTGCCAGCAGGTCTTCCAACACGTTAAACTCATGCACCATTCAAAGCAGGGAGTGTTCAATGACCTTCAAAACCCCGATGCCCGAGCCGCCCAAAACCATGGCCGAGCTTGGCATTGATACCACCTTGCTGCGGGAAATCCTGCTTAAAACCATGCTACGCCGCAATCTGGACAATGTAATCACCATTGCCAGGGCCATGCGCATTTCGGTGCCCATTGCGCAGGAGCTGATCGAGCTCACGCGCGCGTTCAATATGCTGGAAACCCTCGGCGCCTCCCGTTTTGAAGACCCGAAGCAGCTTCGCTACAAGCTCACCGATTCCGGCCGGCAAACCGCGCTCGATGCCTTGGCACAATCGGAATATTACGGTGCTGTTCCGGTGCCGTTGGAAGATTACAAGGCCCAGGTCGCGGCCCAATCCATTCGGGATGTCGCCGTGCCGCGCGAAGCCCTGGAAAGCAGTATGGAGCATCTGATCCTCAATGATCACATGTTCAAGCAGCTTGGCCCGGCGGTGAATTCCCCGCGCTCGGTGCTGTTTTACGGCCCCCCCGGCAACGGTAAATCCTCCATCGCCGACGGTATCCGCAATGCCTATACCGACAATATCTACGTGCCCGAATTCATCGAATACGGCGGTAATGTTATCTCTTTATATGACCCGCTGATCCACACCAAAATCGAGGAAGAGGCCCAGGACAAAAACGCTCTGCGGCTCACCGGCAGCGGGCATGACAAGCGCTACATCCTTTGCCAGCGCCCCACCGTGATCACCGGCGGCGAGTTAACAATGGATATGCTTGACCTCAATTTCAATCCGGTTTCCCGCACCTATCAGGCGCCTTTGCAGCTCAAATCCTCCGGCGGGGTGTTCATTGTGGACGACCTCGGGCGCCAATCCACCCCGCCGCAAACCCTGATCAACCGCTGGATCGTGCCGATGGAATCGGGGTTTGATATTCTCACGCTACAGTCTGGCCAAAAATTCACCGTGCCATTTGATACCAAGGTGATGTTCTCCACCAACTTTGCCCCCAACAAAATATTTGACGCCGCCGCCCTGAGGCGTGTTCACTATAAAATCTTTGTCGGCAACCCGGATCGCGATGAATATATCAAAATCTTCGCCCTCACGGTCTCCCAGTATCCCATTGAATTCAAAGAAGAAGTGCTATCGCACCTGTTGGTAAACCTCTATCCGAAGGTCGATAACGAATACGCCGCCTATCACCCGAAATTCCTGATTGAACAGATGATTTCGGCCTGCCGATATGAAGGCATAAAGCCGCAAATGACCGTCGGCCTGGTTGACCGCGCCTGGGAACACCTGTTCATCGTCGATGGTGAAAATACCCTGTAGGCAGCGAAAAGTGGGATAAAACCCGCCCTACGCTGTCAACCCCTCCGGCTCGTCCAGCCCGTTCGCACGGCAACAGGCTGTCACCGTGTTGGCCAGAAGGCAGGCAATGGTCATTGGACCCACACCGCCGGGCACCGGCGTAATCGCCCCCGCCACCTCTGCCACGCTGGCAAAGTCCACATCCCCCACCAGCCGCATTTTGCCTTCGCCACGCTCCGGCGCGGGAATCCGGTTAATGCCCACGTCAATCACCGCCGCCCCGGGCTTCACCCAGTCGGCCCTGACCATCTTAGCCCGCCCGACGGCGGCCACCAGAATATCGGCCTGGCGGCACAGCGCCTCTATTTCCTTCGTGCGTGAATGCGCAATGGTCACCGTGCAGTTCTCGCGCAGCAGCAGTTGCGCCAGCGGCTTGCCCACAAGGTTTGAGCGCCCGACCACCACCGCATTCAGCCCCGAAAGGCGCCCGAGCCGGTCGCGCAGCAGCATCAGGCAGCCCAAAGGCGTGCAGGATACCAGCCCCTTCTGCCCCGTTGCCAGCAGCCCCGCATTCAGCACATGCAGCCCGTCCACATCCTTTTCCGGCGCAATCGCCGCAATAATCTCGGCCTCGTTCAGGTGCTCCGGCACCGGAAACTGGCACAATATCCCATGCACCGCAGGGTCATTGTTCAGCTTGTCAATCAGCGCCAGAAGCTCCGCGCGCGGGGTGTCGGCGGGCAGCTTGTGCTCGTAGCTGTTCATGCCGACCTCAAGCGTCTGCCTGCCCTTGTTGCGCACATAGACCTCGCTGGCCGGATCCTCCCCCACCAATATCACCGCCAGCCCCGGGGTTATGCCCCCCGCTTTCAGCCGCGCCACATGCTCGGCCACCTTGCCCCGCACCGTAGCCGCAAAAGCCTTGCCATCGATTCTGTCAGCGCTCATCTAGAACAACCCTTCAATCTCGCCCGCATCATTCAGCCGAATGCTCTTTGCCGCCGGTGTGCGGGGCAGCCCCGGCATGGTCATAATAGCACCGCAGATCACCACAATAAACCCGGCCCCCGCCGAAAGCCGCACTTCCCGGATGGGCAGCGAGTGCCCCGTCGGCGCGCCGCGCAAATCTGGGTCGGTCGAGAAACTATACTGGGTTTTCGCCATGCACACCGGCAAATGCCCATAGCCCGCCGCCTCCCAGTCCCGCAATTGCTGGCGGATTTTCTTATCGGCCAGCACTTCATCCGCCCGATAGATCCTTTTGGCAATAGTTTCGATTTTTTCAAATAATGGCATCTCGTCGGGGTATAGAGGTGCGAATTGTGCAACATTGGCCTCGGCAATTTCCGCCACCCGCTCGGCCAGTTCGCGGGTGCCCGCCCCGCCATCGGCCCAATGGGTGCACAAAATCGCCTCCGAGCCATGGCCGCGCGCATAGGCCTTGATCGCCTCGATCTCCTCTTCGGTATCGGTGGTAAAATGGTTGATCGCCACCACCACGGGCACGCCGAAGCTCTTCATATTCTCGATATGCCGCCCGAGGTTGGCGCAGCCCTCGATCACCGCATTCACGTTTTCCGCCCC
>JALWPC010000287.1 GCA_026995265.1 Paracoccaceae bacterium | reverse complement strand
GCCACCGGGGCGGGGGCTGGCGCAGGGGCGGCGGCGACGTTCACCACGTCTTCCTTCATGATCCGCCCGTCACGGCCAGAGCCCTGCACCGAGGCCGGGTCTATCCCCTTCTCCGCCATGATCTTCTTGGCCGACGGGGCGTCTTCCACGTCTTTCGCCGACGTTGGCGCAGCGGCGGGGGCTGGCGCTTCGGCAGGCGCTTTGGTCGGGGCCGCTGCGTCCGCGCCCTCGCCTTCCTTCAGTGTGGCCAGCAGGGCATCCACGCCCACGGTCTCGCCTTCCGCCGCCACGATCTCGCCGAGCACACCGGCCGCGGGCGAAGGCACTTCCACCGTCACCTTGTCGGTTTCCAGCTCGCAAAGCATTTCATCCACCGCCACGGCATCACCGGGTTTTTTGAACCACGTGGCCACAGTCGCTTCGGTTACGGATTCGCCAAGGGTTGGCACTCGAATATCGGTCATGGATCAGTTTCCTTGCATGGTCAGCGCGTCATTCACCAATGCCGCTTGCTGTGATTTGTGGGATTTCGCGAGGCCGGTGGCGGGCGAGGCCGCCGCTTTTCGGCCCGCATAGCGCGCGCGGGTGCAGGCGGCCTTCACATCGGCCAGCACCTCTTCAAGATAAGGGTCGATATAGGTCCAATAGCCCTGATTCTTCGGCTCTTCCTGACACCAGAGAAACTCGGCATTCACAAACCGCCCCATTTCCTCGCGGGCCACACGGCCGGGGAAGGGGAAGAGCTGCTCGAAACGCATCAGGTAGATGTCATCAATCCCGCGGGCGTCGCGCTCGGCCAGAAGGTCATAATAGACCTTGCCCGAGCACATCACCACGCGCCTGATTTTATCATCAGCCACCAGTTTGGTGCCGGATTTGCCCTTCTGGGCGTCATCCCACAGAATGCGGTGGAAGCTGGAACCTTCGCCGAATTCCTCGATGGTCGAGGTCGCCCCTTTGTGCCGCAGCAGAGATTTCGGCGTAAACAGCACCAGAGGCCGCCGGAAAGAGCGGTGCATCTGGCGGCGCAGAATGTGGTAGTAATTCGCCGGTGTGGTGCAGTTGGCCACGGTCCAGTTTTCCTCGGCACACATCTGCAAATAGCGCTCGGGGCGGGCGGAGCTATGCTCGGGGCCTTGGCCCTCATAGCCATGGGGCAGCAGCATAACCAGCCCCGACATCCGCAGCCATTTCGCCTCGCCCGAGCTGACGAACTGGTCAATCATGATCTGCGCGCCATTGGCAAAGTCGCCGAATTGCGCTTCCCAGAGAGTGAGCGTGTCGGGCTCGGCCAGCGAATAGCCGTATTCAAAGCCCAGCACCGCGTATT
>JALWPC010000286.1 GCA_026995265.1 Paracoccaceae bacterium | reverse complement strand
CACGTGCAGGTTCAGGCCAAAACGCAGGCCCTCTGCCCCCACCCGCAGCAGGCTTGGCGTGGTCATTTTTATGCCCGCGCCGTGCCTGATAGCCACTTCGGTGGTGGCCTTGTCGGCTTGCCCGAGCTTATCCGCAATCGCCTTTCCGGCCGCCAGCCCCTCCATATAGCACTGGTCACCCATATCGGCGGGGTGGGTGGCGTTGCCGACCACCGAAACGCACGGGTCGGTGCTTTGCCAGGACTGGTCCACCCGCGGAATACCGGAATCCGGGCTGATCGCGAGGTGGCTGGCGCGGGCGAGGGTGTTGTCTCCGGTAAATTCGCCGGTAAAGAACACGCCGTCACAGGCCAGCGTTTTCCGCTGGCCATCTGCGCCCTCGATCACCACTTCCGAGACGGTTTCTATCCCCGAAATATCCACCACGCGGCTATTGTAGTGAATGGGCACACCCAGCAGGCGGGCAAAGAGCGTGGCGGGGCGGTAAGCCTTGATGCGCGGGCCGGATTCCACCATCGCCAACGGCTTGATGCCCGCATGTCGCAGCGCCCACAGGGCTGAAAAGCTTACCAGCTCGCTGCCGACAACCACGGCTCTGGTGCAGGGCTTCAGCCCTTCCAGATACAGGAATTGCTGCAGCGCGCCTGTGGTCATTACCCCTTGCGGGCGCAGGCCGGAAATCAGGCGCGGGTGGCGCGGGGTTTCCCGTGCGCCGGTGGCCAGCACAATGTGGCGGGCGCGCAGAGTTTGCGGGCCTTCGGGGGTGGCGACTTCCAGCACACCGTCTTTGCCCAGCGCGGTGACGGTGGTTTGGGTCCGGAACCGCACATTCGGGCAGCGTTTCAGCAGTTTCCTGATATATTCAGGCCCCGAGACAGGCCGTTTGAACACCAGCAAGCCAAAGCTCGGGTGGTGGGTGTGGCGCGGGATGCCGCCAATAGCGGCCTCGCGCTCCAGCACCAGAATGTCGGTCACGCCCGCGCGGATCAGCCCGGTGGCCACGGCAATGCCCGAGGGGCCGGCGCCGATGATAATCACGTCATGGTCAAACTCACGCATCGCTTTCGCCTCCGGCCAGGGCGGGTTTTATCCGGCCTTTGGTCAGCCTGGCCACCCTGGCCGAGCAATAAAACCCGTTGCACCGCCCCATCATCACCCGCGTGCGCCGCCGCAGGCCACCGAGGCTTTGCGCCGGAATTTCGGCATCCAGGGCCCGCTCTATATCGCCCCGCGTCACGCTCTCGCAATGGCAGACAATCTCGGTATCATCCCCTTCCTGCCAGGCGCGCGGCGCGTGCTGCGCCAGCATCGGCATTTTAGGCCAGGCGGG
>JALWPC010000285.1 GCA_026995265.1 Paracoccaceae bacterium | reverse complement strand
AGCGGGATATTGTATTTTGCCCGCAAATGCGTCGCCGCATCCTCTGGCCCGCGCTTCGGGTCGAGCCATTCAAGGTCCTCGTCCGAAAGCTTCAGAAGGTCGGTTTTCGGCAGGATCCATTCCAGCCGCGCCATGTATTTGCGGCGGGTCTTGATGAAGTCGGGCCGGATGTTGGGGTCGAGCGCCGTAAACACCCCGCGCTGGTGCAGGGCGCGATACATCTGCGCCCAGACATCGGCATCCTTGCCCGAGGCCAGCGCCAGCGAGCCAAGCTGGAAAGCCTTGGTTTTCTTGGGAATAATCCGGTTGAGCATGGTCACCGTCACCCGCCGCTCGGCGGTTTTCCGGCGGTAAAACTGATAGTTCGGCTGGCCATTCACCAGCGAAACAAGCGCCAGCGAGGTCGGCGCTTTGCTGCGCGGGGCCAGAAGCTCCACCCCGTCTGCCCTCAGGTGAGCGGCCAAACGCTCGCCCATCTGGTCGGTGGAAACGGGGGTCAGGTAGCCCACCTTTTGCCCCTGCCGCGCCAGGGTTTTGGCAATGTTGAAGGGGCCGCCCCCGGGGGTGGCGGTGAAGCGGCCATCATCGGCTTCGATGAAGTCGATCAGGTTTTCACCGCCAACCACAATCATGGCTCAGGCCAGTGCTTTGGCCGCGCGGGCGATCTTTTCTCCGGCCTGGCGGCCAAGGCTGGCCAGAGTTTCATCCTCACCCAGGGACTGAAAGCCCATCATCGCCATCGGGTCGATGAAACGCACGGTGCAATTGCCGTCGCCGTTTTCCTCGACCGTTACGTTACAGGGCAGCATTAAGCCCACCTCGGGGCGCGCCGAGAGCGCTTGGTGGGCCAGCCCGGGGTTGCACGCGCCCAAAATTGAATAGGCCCGAAAATCCACGTCTATTTTCTTTTTCAGCGTGGCTTTTACGTCAATATTGGTCAGCACGCCAAAGCCCTCAACGGCCAACGCTGCGGTGACCTTTTCCACCACCTCGTCGTGGCTTCCGGCGACGGTCACGTCGATGCTAAATGTGTCAGACATTGTCTGCTCCTTTATAAAGATTGCCCGCCAAAGGTAGGGTTTTGTGCGGGGTTTGCAAGGGGCGAATTGTAACAGTTTATAGGGTTTGAAAAGAATTTTTCTGTATGATTGTTGCTAGAAAATTGTGTAATGATTAACGATAAACTATTCCGTAACGCATTGAATAACATCCCATAAAAAGAATTGTGCATAACTATTAACCTAGGTTAGTAGTTATATGAATACGTTTTAATTTTCGCCAATCATGGCTCTTCAGAAAGAAATTTATTCGTCAAGAAGGCGGAAAGAAAACCTCCGTAGCAGGCGCTTAGTCCGGCACAATCATATAGCCCGCCCCGCGTACCGTTTGCAGGTAGCGGGGGGATTTCGGGTCTGCTTCGATTTTACGGCGCAGGCGGGTGATTTGCACATCAATCGCCCGCTCCTGCGCCGTCGAGTTCCCTTGCCCAAGCGCCTCGACCAATCGCGCTCGAGACATGGTTTCCCCGGGCTGGGCCGCAAAGATTTTCATCAGGGCGCTCTCGGTTGATGTGAGGCGGATCATCTCGTCGCCCTGCCACAGCTCGGCTCGCGAAATATCATAGCGAAAGGTGCCGAGATGCAGATTTTTGGGCGGGGCCGGTTGCAGGTTTTCCAGCGGCGCGCGGCGCAGAATGGCGTTTACCCGCAGCAGCAGTTCTTGCGGCTCAAAGGGCTTGGGGAGATAGTCATCCGCCCCCGCTTCCAAACCGGTTATGCGGTCCGAGGCCTCGCCGCGGGCAGTCAGCAGCATGATCGGCGTTTGCAAGCTCCGGCGCAGATCGCGGGTGAGGTCAAAGCCGCTCTCGCCGGGCATCATCACGTCGATGATCAGCATGTCGAATTCCAGCCCCGCCAGCAGGCGGCGGGCATGGGCGGCATCGCGGGCGGTGGTGGTTAAGTAGCCGTTTTTGCTCAGGAATTTGGCGAGCAAGGTGCGGATGCGGGCGTCGTCATCGACAATCAGCAGGTGGGCGCCGGTTACCTCGGGGGTCATTCCGCCTCTCCTTCCAGCAAGCGCTTGATCTGGGCGGCGGCTTCGGGCTCGAACATGGCGTTGAGCACGGTGCGAAAGCCTTGCACCGCCTCGGGCCCCGCTGCCGAATAGGCCTTGCGCATTTTCTGGCGCTGGGCGTTGGAGAGCTCCCGCTCCAATGCCTTGCCCTCTGCGGTGAGGTGCAGGTTGCGCTGGCGGCGGTCGCGCTTGCCGATGCGGCTTTCCACCAGCCCGTTATTGACCAACTCGCGCAACACCCGGTTCAGGGATTGCTTGGTGACGCCGAGAATGTCGAGCAACTCGCTCACCGTCAGCCCCGGTTTGCGGCCGATAAAGTGAAGGGCGCGGTGGTGGGCGCGCCCGTAACCATGCTCGGCCAGAATGCGGTCCGGGTAGGCGGTGAAGCCACGGTAGGCAAAGAACATCATCTCGATGCCTTGGCGCAATTGCTCGTCGGTCAAAAACAGAAGCTGGTCGCTGCGATTCGGGTTCTGCATGGCGTCGCCTTATCTTGCTTTGATCACAGTTTATGTCAGCTATGTTGACATTCCAAGGGGCAGATGCTAGAAAATCCGAAATAAACTTACGTTAATCGTGCGCGTTGCGCAATATATGCAAAGAACGAGGGTTACTCATGGCAAACGGATATGATGATCGTGACGGTTTTATCTGGCTGGACGGCGAGATGGTGCCGTGGCGGGAGGCCAATCTGCACCTGCTCACCCACGCCATGCACTATGCCTCTTCGGTGTTCGAGGGCGAGCGCGCCTATAATGGCAAGATTTTCAAGAGCGTCGAGCATTCCGAGCGGTTGCTGAAATCGGGCGACTATATCGACATGCCGATTCCCTGGACGGTGGAGCAGATCGAGGACGCGAAATACGCGGCGCTGGAGGCCAACGGGCTGAAGGATGCCTATGTGCGGGTGCTGGCTTGGCGCGGCGCGGGGCCGGATATGGGGGTGGCGGCGGCCCGCAACCCCGTGCGCATGGCGGTGGCCGTGTGGGAGTGGGGCGCCTATTATGGCGATGCCAAATATCAGGGCGCCAAGCTCGATATTTCCCAATGGCGGCGGCCGGACCCGGCGACTATTCCCTGCTTTGCCAAGGCGTCCGGCCTTTACATGATCTGCACCATGTCCAAGCACGCCGCCGAGGCCAAGGGCTGCTCGGATGCGATGATGTATGATTATCGCGGCTATGTGGCCGAGGCGACGGGGGCGAATATTTTCTTTGTGAAAGACGGCGTGGTGCATACGCCGCTGCCCGATGCCTTCCTGAACGGGATCACGCGGCAGACGATTATCGGCTTGCTAAAGGCGCGCGGGATCGAGGTGCAGGAGCGCCATATCCGCGCCGACGAGCTGGTGGGCTTTGAGCAATGCTGGCTGACCGGCACGGCGGCAGAGGTGACGCCGGTGGGGCAGATCGGCGATTATACCTTTGAGGTGGGCGAGCTGGCCCGCAGTATTTCGGAAGAATACGAGGCGCTGGTGCGGGCC
Organism: Paracoccaceae bacterium; assembly: GCA_026995265.1. Lineage (GTDB taxonomy): Bacteria > Pseudomonadota > Alphaproteobacteria > Rhodobacterales > Rhodobacteraceae > UBA3077. The sequence continues at coordinate 2,092 of JALWPC010000285.1, read as the reverse complement.
TGAACCCTAACCAGAATTGATCACCGGATGGCCGCGCACCCGTGTAAATCGGGGGCGCGGCCATTGCTTTTTGCTTATAACATGCCTCCGTAGACATGTCATATTTGACATGTCTACAGAGGCATATATGGAATTGTGGGGTTTTAACCCTCGGGTATAGGGCGGGCTTCCAGAATGTCGCCGGGCTGGCAGTCCAGCGCGGCGCAAATCCTGGCGAGGGTTTCAAAGCGAATCCCCTTGACCTTGCCCGATTTCAGCAGGGAAATGTTTTGCTCGGTAATGCCCACCGCTGCCGCCAGTTCCTTGGAGCGCATTTTGCGTTTGGCCAGCATCACATCGAGCCGCACAATAATCTCCATCACACAAACCCCGCGTTTTCTTCCGAAAGCCGCGCGGCTTCCTGCATGACCCAGCCCATCACCGCCAACACTACGCCCGCGAATATGCCGGAAACATTTGCTGAGGACACGTTGACCACCAGCGCATGTTGCCCCGCCGGCGCGTTGGCTGTGAGGATCAATATGGCGGCGGTGATGCCAAAGACAGAGACAATCCCCCAAGCGACCATCCCCTTGGCCGCGCCAAACAGATGCCGCGTGGCCGGAGCGCTGAACACCTCGCCCCTTGCAAAGCATTGAAACATCTGCCGGAGCTTCCAGAGCACATAAAGCGTGGGCAGGGCGGAAAGCACCGTGACCCCCGCCAATGCGCCATATTGCCAGGCCGAGAGCGGCGGGAGGTCCGGCGAGAGGTTATAGGCGCGCGCCATGTCCTCAATGAAAAGGTCGGGGAAGATCACCAGCGCCGCGACCAGCACAATAAATGCCAGAAGCGCCAGCGAGAGGGCAAAAGCCATCCCCTTTGAAACCCGTTGAATTTTCTGCATGTGAATCTCCTTTACACGATATAAATTTATCGTATAACAATAAAAATACCATGTCAAAGGAGAATCACATGCGGTTTTTAACATTGCTTCTGCTGCTCGGGGCCTGCGGCTCTGTCAGCCTGTCGACCATCGTGCAGCTCAGCCGACTGGACCCGCTCACGGCAGACCCGTCCGGCTTTGTGGCGGCTGTGGTGCTGCCTCAAGAGCTGGACATCCCCGAGGGCGGGGCAACGTTGGGGTTTACTTGGGTTTCGGCGGATGAGACCCTTGGCGGGGACTTCCCGCTGCGCCGCCACATGGCGCTTGATAGCGGCCCGATACCCCATACCCCCGACCAGCAGGTGCTGTTCTTTGACCTTGCGCCGGAAGATGCCGCCGCTATTCGGCAGGCTCAACAGGAGATCACCGCGCGCAAAGCGGCGGGGGTGGCGGGCGAAGGCACGTTTTCGGTGTTTGCCGCGCCCTGCGCGCGCGGGCTGCCCGGGCAGGCGCTGATCTCGACCTATTTGCGGGTCGAAGACGGCGGGGCCTTCCTGCCTTTGCTGCAAGACTACGACATTCGGCAAAAAATCACCGAGGAGCAACTCGGCGCGGTGGCAAGCTGTGGATAGTGGCCGCGCTTGGTGCTATGGCTTGGGAAACGCGCTGAGTAAAGGGAGAAGGCCGTGAGATATGTGAACGCTTTGAAAACCGGTGCGGTTTTTGCTGCGCTTGCCCTGCCTGCCATGGCGCAAGAGGCCTCGGATGGTGTGCTGGCCACCTGCACCGCGCAGGGCAACGCAAATGACGTTTGCATCTGCGCCTCGCTGATGCTGCACGCGCGGCTGGGGGACCAGAAATATGCCCGTTTTGGTGCTATTTCCGACCGGATAGCCGAAATCAGCGACGGGGCCGAGGCGGCCGAGGGGGAAATGGAGGCGCTCACCGCCGAGGGGTTCCAGTATTTCGTGCCCCACGGGCAGGCGATTTCGGTGTGCAAACAGCGGCTGGCCAGCGGCGGTTAACCCTTGCATAGGGCGGCGGGCTCGCCCAATATGCGGCCTTAAACTGCAATGAGGCCCGCCATGAGCGCACGAAATATAATCATAGATACCGACCCGGGGCAGGATGATGCTGTCGCCATTATGCTGGCCCTTGCCTCGCCCGAGCTGGAGGTGCTGGGCATAACCACGGTGGCCGGAAACGTGCCGCTGGCGCTCACACAGC
>JALWPC010000284.1 GCA_026995265.1 Paracoccaceae bacterium | reverse complement strand
CCCGCCCTCGGCGCTCAGCATCCGGGGGTCTATCCCGAGCTTCCCGATGGCCGCTTGCCATTTATCGGCATCCTTCGCGGCGAACACCAGATCCGGGTCCACATCGGCAATCAGCCAGCCATTGGCTTGTAGCTCGGCCTCAAGCTGCCCCGGGGCCCAGCCGGTATAGCCCAGCGCCAGAATCGCCCGTTTCGGGCCTTTGCCAAGCGCAATGTCTGTAAGAATATCCAGCGAGGCGGTCATGCCGAAATCGTCCCCGATTTTCATCGAGGAGCCGTCATTGCCATAATCCCGTGAATGCAGCACAAAGCCGCGCCCGTGCTCGACAGGCCCGCCGTGGTGGACAGGGGGCGACGGGAGGTCGCCGTCCCAGTCGATGCCGAGCTGAGTCATCAGGTCGTCAAACTTCAGCGCGTGGGCGGGTTTGTTGATGATCAGGCCCATAGCTCCTTCCGGCGAGTGGGCGCACATGAAGATCACCGCCTTGTCAAAGCGCGGGTCGCCCATGCCGGGCATGGCAATCAGCAATTTGCCGTCCAGAAACGGGATGTTGGCTGGGGTCTTGGTCTTCATACCTATAGAATGAGTGCATAAGGCCAAGGTTTCAAGCCAAACCCTCGCAATCTTGTGACTTTTCCTTTACCCAAAAGCGGGTATTGATCATTTGGCAGGCTAATCGAGGATTCTATGCTGAAGTTTTTTATGGTCGCCCTGTGGCTGCCCGTGGCGGCGCTGGCGCAAAATATGGATTATGGCACAGTGAGGCTGCTCAAGGGCTGGCAGGCCGAAGATGGCAGCTATCAGGTGGCGCTGGAATTCCGCTTGAACGAGGGCTGGAAAACCTATTGGCGCACCCCGGGGCCGGCGGGTCTGCCGCCGGTGTTGAACTGGGCGGGGTCAGCCAATATCGGCAGGGTGGAAATCGAATGGCCGGTGCCGGAGGTCATCCGGCAAGCGGGCATGGTGACGCTCGGCTATCACAACGCCCTGGTGCTGCCCATCCGCATCACCCCTGCCGGAGCGGGCCCGGTGCGCGTGGCCCTGAGCCTGAATTTCGGTGTCTGCAACGAAATATGCGTGCCCGCGCAGGCGGCGTTTCTGGCGCGGCTCGAGGGCAGCGCCGACGACGGGGCAGACCTGATCAAAGCCGCGCTTGAGCGTCGGCCGCAAACGCCGGCGGCGTCGGGGCTGGAAAGCATATCCTGCGCTGTGGAGCCGATCGGCAACGGCTATGAGATCACCGCACGCCTGGGTTTTGCCGAGGCGATTGACGCACCAATGACGGTGATCGAATATGGCACCCAGGAGGTGTGGATCGACTTTGCCGAGTCAAAGACCGAGGGCAATACCATTATCGCCACCGCCCCGCTGAAATATTATGGCGATGGCGCGCTGAACATGGATATGTCGGCTCTGACCGTGTCGGTATTCGGTGCCGACCGCGCGGTGGAAATTCAAGGCTGCCCCGGCTAGCCCTTTCCGGTGCTAAAGCACCGGACCGCGCCTCGCTTCGCTCGGCGGGGCGGCGCGTTAACTGTTGCACTGCCTGGCAATATCGCACCCGCGCCGCGCTGCAAATGCCGCGCCTGGGGCAGGTGCCGTATGGGTTCGCACCGGGCTCACATTGCCGGCTAAAAATATCCACAATAGCCCGACGTGAAGAGGACTCGAAAAGCCTGTTCCCATGGCCCCATTTTCTCCAAACCGTCCCGCCCATCCCCGACGCGTGCAGCGAGGCCACACGCGCATTCAATCCTGATCGAACCGCAATGCACGGCCTCTCTCTACGCTTGAACGCGAATTGTGGCATACTTTTTTGAGGCATTGAAAACGCTATTGCCAGCGGCAGGGTTTTTCAGCTTGCCTGAAAAACATGCTTTGGCTGAGGGGGGCTTTAGCTCCCCGAAGCCAAAGCACACCCGGAGCTGTCGGATATGCTCACGGTTTCACAAATTATCTCATGCCAAGTTGACGCGATTTGAAAATCCTTGTTTGGCATTGCGTGGCCCTTTGCGCCCATAGTTTCGCCACACCAAAGGGGAGAGAAACCATGAAAAAAACACTGTTAACCAGCGTGTCTCTGGCCGCAATGAGCCTTGCACCCATGGCCTTGGCGGAGGGCATGGTTTCAACCATCGTCAACGCCCCGCTTTCGGCCACCGGCACCTTGGCAGGCACCCGCACCGGCATCAATGTCTACCTGCAATCGGATGCGGCGCAGGGCGCGGATTTTATGGACCCTGAGGTCATCGGCTATGGCATTCCGGCGGGCGGGGTGATGGAAATCGAAATGGCGGGGGATTATGAGCGCGAGTTCGGCGTGCCGCTCACCCAGTCGGCGATTATGATGGTGTCGGGCGCGCCCCAGCAGGGCCTGCCGGGCAAGGCGGTGGGCTACACCGTTTCCGAGGGCGACAGCGAAAACCTGTTTCTGATCACGCCAACGGGGGAGGGCGGGCTTGTGGCCGAAGCCACGATGAGCCCGGCCCCCGGCGCGGCCAATGACCGGGTGCGGGAACGCGGCATCAAGGTGCTGCATATCGGCTTTCAGGAAAGCGCGTTTTTGAATGCGGGCAGCCGTGGCGAGGTGATTGTGCGTATCAAGGACGCCAGCGGGGCGGTGGTTTCCGAAGGCCGCGCCAGCATCGACTTCCTGACCGCGCCGCAGCCGCAGATTTTGCCGACCAACTTCCCCAATGCCATGGCCAACCACAATTGGCAGCTCGCGGCAACGGGGGCCACGCTGGGCGTCGATGAGGGCACTTTGCCGCTTACCTATATGCTTTACGGCGTCTCGGATGGCCACGACCAGGAGAGCCATTATGCCTTTAAGGGCGGGTTCAATGGCGTGGGGGTGCTGAGCGCGGCTCAGCTTGCGGATATGGGCTATACCACCCCTGATGCGCTGGCGCGCTTTACCGACGGGCTGGTGCTGCAAGACAGCAATGGCGACGGCGTGCTGGACCCTGCGGTGGACAGAATTGTCGGCGGGGTGAACATTGCTGCGCCCAATGGGGCCACGGGCTATGCCCTCGGCTCGATCAGCCTTTCGGTGCCCACGGCCGACGTGGCCGAAAAGCCCGGCAAGCGCTGGGGCGGCTCGATGCTGCAATTGGCGTTTACGGTGGGGGATACGGCGGGGCAATACCGGCCCACGGTAACGCTTTTGGCGGACCCGGGCGACATGGCCAGCGGCGACGGCGCGGCGTTTACCTATACGGTGAATGCACGATAGGCGGGAGGCTTGCACCCATCCTAACGTTGACGGCCGGTGCTGCCCTGCCTTGCAGCCTCCAGCATCGGACAGGAAGAATATGTAGAATGCGCTTGGGTTCGGCACTCCGCCAGCGGTGTGTGCAGAGCACGCGCCTTGCGTATTACTGCGTGGCGCTGGCGATGATTTTGTCGAGGAGGTCATTGGCGGGTTGCATGCTCTCGCCGGGGTAGGTTTGGTGGCCGATGATGGTTTCGTCTGGCTTGTCGGGGGTCGAATAAAGGAAGATCGAATAGGGGCAATAGCTGATATTGTTAATATCCGCCTCGATCACCTGCCGCGACACCCGTGCCGAGCAGAAGTTATAGATGGTGGCACCGCTAAACAGCACCACATCAGAGCCGACATCGGCGCGGGTGCGCTCCAGCATGGCGCCTGAATGGCTGGTGAAATCTATCTTCAGCCCGGCATCGAGAATGGCACTTTCCACGGCGAACTCCATGTCGCCCAGCGGTTCGGAAATGGTGACGGTGGTAATGTTCTGGGCGGCCAGCGGCGTGGCGATGAAAAAGAGGGCAGTGGCGAGGTGGCGCATTCGGGTCTCCTTGATGTTTGCCCGCACCCTAACCATTTTTCAGCCGGATACAATCACGTTCCGGTGAAGGGCTGGCGCAATATGGTGCGCCACTTTTCCGGCGCGGCGCGGCGGATATCCGAAAGGTAGACCTCGTGGTGCCTGCCGGAAAGCCGCCCGCCCGCCGCCTTTATCTCCTGATGCAACCGCGCGATAGTGGGGCCTTCATCCTCGAACGGGCCGATATGCAGGATCTGGGCGCAGGGGCCTTCATGGAAGCTTTCCAGCCGCAGCCCGCCGGTATCGGGCGGCGATTTCTTCCTGGCGGCAGCGTCAAGGGCCTCGCCAATATCCGCCTCGGTGATGAAATCCGGCTGACGGATCATCATCCGCCACTGCCATTGGCTCTTGTCGCGCGCAGTGCTGAAATGCGCCATATCATCGGCCCACCACAGCCCTTCCAGCGGCATCACGCCGTAGTCAAGCGTGCGTGGCCCTTTCTTAATGATGACCTTCATGGTGTAGGACACCGCAAATAGGGCCTGCACGGCGCGGGCATATTCAGGGCTTTCCGGTGTGCCCTTGCCATCGACCATAAGGTAGGTCATCGGGCCGAGGTCGAGCATAGAGACCTTTTTCGCCGAGGGCGCATAGATCTCTTTCTGCTGTTTTTTCAGGTCAAGCTTGGCTTGCATCGGGTGTCCTTTCCATAAGCAGGATGCAGATATCGGTGCGCAGGTCTTCAGGCGCAGTGGTTTGCGGGTTGTCATAATAGATACTCAGCGCGGGCAGGTTGGCAGGGGCCTCGCCCGAGGCCGGCAGCCAATGGCCGAAAATCCAGTCATAAGCCAATCCGAGACGCTCGTTAGGGCCGCGATAGGTAAAGGTGGCCGTGCGGCTGGCGGGGAGGTCGAGCCGCGCCAGCGGCGGGGCGGGCGTGGTATCGGGCGCAAGCTCCACCCCCGCTGCCGAGCGCAGGCTTTCGGGCGGCACCAAAGCGGGATCATCATAAGACAGCCCGAAAATCGGCTGTTCAGGAAAACCCTGCGCCTGTGCGGCCCGCAGGAGCCTGGCAAATACAGGGCTGCCATTATAGGGGCCGGTCTGGTGCAGCACCGCAAGCCGCCGCGCGGGCAGGGAGGCGATGCACACCGGAAGGTTTTCGGTTTGCAGACGGGTGGCGAAGCTTTCGAGCCTGAGGCTGGCAGGGGCGGCGGCTGTATCTGGCGAGTTGCGAAACGCAGCGGGGCTGTGCCCTGTCTGGGCTTTGAAAGCGCGGCCAAAGGCGGTTTCGCTGCTATAGCCCGCCCTGCGCACAATTTCCTCTAGGCTTGTATCACCCTTCAATTGTTGACTGGCGCGATTTAGCTTCAGCCGTTTCACTGTGGCATGAATGGTTTCGCCCGTAAGGCTCCGGTAAATCCTGTGCCAGTGAAAGCGCGACAGGCAGGCAACCTCGGCCAGCGCATCCAGATCAAGTGGCGCATCGAGATTGGCGTTGATATGGTCCACAACCCGTTGCAAGCGCTGGTGATACTGCGCGCGATTGGCTGGTTTATCTTGCATTCCGGCAAATCCTTTCTGCGTTTGTGCCATTGGCGCTCCACTACAGCACAGCTTCCCTCTACAAATCTTGCTATATCTTGCGTTCCGAAATGCATTTTATACCAGCCGGAAAACTATTTTCACTTTTTTGCCAAAAAACTGAAAAAAGCGCTTGCGCGACTCGGAGTGAGGCCCTAGATAACCCCTCACAGGCAGCGAATGACGCTTAGCGGAGTTGGTTGCAGGTCATCAGAGACGATCATGGAGCGGCGGATGCGCGGTAGCGCACCCATTGCTTTTGTCTCTGCGCTCTTTGAAA
>JALWPC010000283.1 GCA_026995265.1 Paracoccaceae bacterium | reverse complement strand
CCAAAGTTGTCGCCCACGGGGCCGAGGATCACCGCCACGCCGCCGGTCATATATTCACAGCCGTTGGACCCGCAGCCTTCAACCACCACTTTCGCGCCAGAGTTGCGCACGCAAAACCGCTCCCCCGCGCGGCCATTGGCAAACAGATAGCCATCCGTTGCCCCGTAAAGCACGGTATTACCGATGATGGTGTTTTCCGCCGCTGTCAGCGCGCAGTTCAGCGGCGGGGCCACCACGATGGTGCCTCCCGAGAGGCCCTTGCCAACGTAATCATTGGCATCGCCCGACACCTCGATCTTCAGCCCCGGCACCGCAAAGGCGCCCAGGCTTTGCCCCGCCGAGCCGGACAGCTTGATGCACAGGTGGTCGGGCTGCAAATCGTTGCGCATCCCGAAGCGCTTGACGATATGGGAAGACACCCGCGCCCCGATGGTGCGCAGGGTGTTTTGCACCGCATAGGAAAGCTGCATCTTTTCGCCCTCCTTGAAGAAGGGCTCGGCGTCGCGCAGAATCAGCGCATCCAGCGTGTCGGGCACGTATTGCCGCTCACGGTTGCGGTCATAGTCTATCTCGTGGCCCTCATCGACGCTGATCAACATGGGGTTGAGGTCGAGGTCGTCCAGGTGTTCGGCCCCGCGCGACACCTGGCTGAGCAGATCCGCCCGTCCGATCACCTCGTTGAGCGAGCGCGCCCCGATGCTGGCCAGCACCTCGCGCACCTCCTGGGCATAAAAGCTGATCAGGTTCACCACCTTGTCGGCGGTGCCGGTGAACTTCTCGCGCAGGCGCTCGTCCTGCACGCAAATGCCCACGGGGCAGGTGTTGCTCTGGCATTGCCGCACCATGATGCAGCCCATGGCGATCAGCGCCGCCGTGCCGATACCGAATTCCTCGGCCCCCATCATCGCCGCAATCACAATATCGCGCCCCGTGCGCAAGCCGCCATCGGTGCGCAGGGTGACGCGGCCCCGGAGGTCGTTCATCGCCAGCACCTGATGCGCCTCGGTGATACCCATTTCCCAGGGCAGGCCCACATATTTGATGCTGGTCGCGGGGCTGGCCCCCGTGCCGCCATTATGCCCCGAAATCAGGATCACATCGGCCTTGGCCTTGGCCACGCCCGCCGCAATGGTGCCCACGCCCGATTGCGCCACCAGCTTCACGCAGATCTTGGCGCGCGGGTTGATTTGCTTGAGGTCGTAAATCAGTTGGGCGAGGTCTTCGATGCTGTAAATATCGTGGTGCGGGGGTGGCGAAATCAGCGTCACGCCCTCGGTGGAGTGCCGCAGCCGCGCAATAAGCGCATTTACCTTGATGCCCGGAAGCTGCCCGCCCTCGCCGGGCTTGGCCCCCTGCGCCACCTTGATTTCGATCTCTTCGCACTGGTTCAGATATTCGGCAGTGACCCCGAAGCGGCCAGAGGCCACCTGCTTGATTTTCGCGCTGGGGTTGTCACCGTTGGGCTCTGGCGTGAAATGGGCCGGGTCCTCTCCGCCCTCACCGGAGTTCGATTTCGCACCAATGCGGTTCATGGCGATGTTCAGGGTTTTGTGGGCCTCAGGCGACAGCGCACCAAGGCTCATGCCCGGCGTCACGAAGCGCTTGCGAATGGCGGTGATACTCTCCACCTCGTCAATCGGAATCGGCGCGGCCTTGGGTTTGAAGTCCAGCAGGTCCCGCAGGTTGATGGGCGGGTTTGCCTGCATGGCGGCCGAGTATTTCTTCCATAAATCATAGGAATTACGGGCGCAGGCCTCTTGCAGCAGGTGCATATTGGTGGATTGCCAGGCATGGGATTCGCCGCTTTTGCGCAGCTTGTAAAAGCCGCCGATGTCCAGCGTGTCCTGCCCGCCGAGCCAGCCTTTGGCGTGGACCTCGCGGATTTTCTGCTCGATGCCGGACACCCCGATGCCGGAAATCCGGCTGACCATCCCGGGAAAATATTCCGCCACCATGGCGCGGGAAAGCCCCACCGCCTCGAAGTTCAGCCCGCCGCGATAGGAGGAAATGACCGAAATGCCCATTTTCGACATGATCTTCAGCAAGCCCTGATCAATCGCCTCCCGGTAGCGCGCGATTGCCGCATCCACGGGGCCGTCCAGCAAGCCGCGATTCACACGGTCGGCAATGCTGTCTTCGGCCAGATAGGCGTTCACCGTGGTGGCACCGCTGCCGATCAGCACCGCGAAATATTGCGAATCAAGGCACTCGGCGGCGCGCACATTGATAGAGGTAAAGGTGCGCAGCCCCTTGCGCACCAGCCAGCTATGCACCGCCGAATTGGCCAGAATCATCGGCATGGGCACCCGCTCGGGGCTCTGGTGTTCATCTGTCAGCACAAGGTGCGTGGCCCCCGCCCGCACCGCCTCTTCGGCCTGCTGGCGAATGCTGTCCAGCGCCTCTTGCAGGCTGCCCTCCACGGGGAAGGTGCAGTCGATCACCACGGCGCTGTCGCCAAAATATTTCATCATCGCCTTGAAGCGCGCATTGCTCACAAACGGGCTGTCGAGCATAATGATCTCGGTTTGCGCCGAGCTTTGATCAAGCACGTTTTTCAGGTTCCCGAACCGCGTTTTGAGGCTCATCACCCGATATTCCCGCAGGCTGTCAATCGGCGGATTGGTCACCTGGCTGAAATTCTGCCGGAAGAAATGGCTTAGCGGGCGATACTTTTGCGAAAGCACCGCGCTCGGGGTGTCATCCCCCATCGAGGCCAGCGTTTCTTTGCCGTCCTCCGCCATCGGGTGCAAAATCCCCTCCAGCTCTTCCAGCGTGAAGCCCGCCGCGATCTGGCGCCTGCGCAGGGCGTCGCCGGTGAAAAGCGTCTTCCCGTCATCGCCCTCGTCGATCTTTTCAAGGTCGGTGATGTTGCGCACCCACTCGCCAAAAGATTGTGACGCCGCAAGCATATTTTTCAGCTCTGTATCCTTCCAGATCTTGCCCTCGGCCAGATCTACCGCCAGCATTTGCCCCGGCCCCAGCGCACCTTTGCGGATGATATGCCGGGAATCCACCGGCACCATACCGGCCTCGGAGCCTGCAATCACCATGCCATCATCGGTGACCACATAGCGCATCGGGCGCAACCCGTTGCGGTCCAAGCCCGCCACAACCCAGCGGCCATCGGTCATCGCCAGCGCGGCGGGGCCGTCCCACGGCTCCATCACCGAGTTGCAATAAGCATACATATCCTGCCACGACTCAGGAATGGCCGTCGCGGTGTTAGACCAGCTCTCCGGCACCAGCATGGTTTTCACCATCGGGGCCGAGCGCCCGGCCCGCACCATCATCTCGAACACCGAATCCAGCGCGGCGGAGTCCGAACTGCCATCGGCCACAATCGGTTTAATGTCTTCTGCCATATCGCCAAAAGCCGCAGACGCCATGCGAATCTCGTGGCTCTTCATCCAGTTGAGATTCCCCTTAAGCGTGTTGATTTCCCCATTATGGGCCAGCATACGAAAGGGTTGTGCCAGCCACCATTGCGGGAATGTGTTGGTGGAATAGCGCTGATGATAAACCGCATAGGAGGAGATAAACCGTTCATCCTGAAGGTCCGGGTAGAAGGCTGAAACCTGCTCGGCCAGCATCATGCCCTTATAGATCACCGAACGACAGGAGAGCGAGCACACATAAAACCCATTGATCCCCGCCGCTGCCTTCTCGATGCGCCGCCGGATGATGTAAAGCTCGCGCTCAAACGTCTCTTCATCCACGCCCTTGGCGTTGGAAATCAGAATCTGCTCCACCTCGGGGCGGGTCGCGTTGGCCTTTTCGCCGAGGCAGGAGACATCCACCGGCACATGCCGCCAGCCGTAAATATAGTAGCCCATGCGCAGCACTTCGGATTCCACAATCGTGCGGCACTTTTCCTGTGCGCCAAAATCGGTGCGGGGCAGGAAGATCATGCCCACGGCCAGCAGCTCGTCGCCGGGCTCATGGCCGGTGCGGCGAATCTGTGCCTGAAAGAACTCCACCGGAATTTGCAGCAAAATCCCCGCGCCGTCGCCGGTTTTGCCGTCGGCATCCACCGCCCCGCGGTGCCAGACCGCCGAAAGCGCCTTGATGCCGTTTTCTACTACCGCCCGCCTGGGCACCCCGTCTTGCGTGGCCACAAGCCCCACGCCGCAGGCCGCCTTTTCATCGGTCTCGCGATACATGCCGTTGGCGTTCAGCGCCGCCCGCTTGGCCTCTTGCGCCTTTACCCAGTTTTGGTCAAATTTGGTCATGTCTCACTCCTCGGTTCCGGCGTAAAGCGCGAGGCATTCCGCCGTTGTCAGTGTTTCTCTCTCGCCCTTGAAATCGACCAGCGCGGCCTTTTCATCGACGTAAATTTCTTTGGTCATGGTCAGGCCGGAGGTATCATCCAGCAGGCCAATAGGGATCTCATAGGGGTGGGGCGTATCGCTCGGGGTGGTCACCCGATACCACAGGCCGGAGCCGCACTCATCGCACCACGCGCGTTCGGCCCAGTCAGAAGACTGATAGCGCCGGATGTGGCTTTCCCCGGTAAAGGTGATCGCCGCGGCGGGCGTTTCCATGGCCAGAAAAGCGCTGCCCGCCCAGCGCTGGCACATCTTGCAATGGCAGGCGCCAACCTCGGGGGTGAGCGGGCTGACGGTGAAGCCCACGGCGCCGCACAGGCAATGTCCGGTGCGGGTGGTCATTGGGCCGCCACCTGTGCCTTGGCGCTCAGATGGGCGGCAATGCTCTCGGCCGCGTCGCGCCCGTCCTTGATCGCCCACACCACCAACGAAGCCCCGCGCACGATGTCACCCACGGCAAAAACACCCTCAACGCTGGTGGCGTGGGTGTCATGCGCGGCCTTGATGGTGGTCCAGTCGGTGGTCTCCAGCTCGGGCGCGTCCCAAAGCTCGGGCAGGTTTTCCGGCGTGAAGCCCAGCGCCAGAATCACGAGGTCAGCGGGTTCGGTATAATCCGCCCCCTCCACCTCCTCGGGCGTGCGACGGCCAGAGGCATCGGGCGCACCAAGGCGCATTTTGGCGACGCGGACGCCGGTCACATGGCCCTCACCGGTGAAGGCCTTGGGCGCGCGCAGCCAGTCAAACGCAACGCCTTCCTCCTCGGCATTTTGCGTTTCGCGCATCGAGCCGGGCATGTTGGCACGGTCGCGGCGGTAAAGGCACTTTACGCTCTCGGCCCCTTGCCGAATGGCGGTGCGCACGCAGTCCATCGCGGTATCGCCGCCACCGATCACCACCACCTTTTTGCCCTTGGCATCCATGGCAGCCGCCTCGACATTGTCGCCGAAATTCATGTGGTTGGAGGTGGTCAGGTAGTCCAGCGCCTGCACAATACCCGAAAGCCCCGCACCCGGGGCCTTGAGGCCGCGTTTGTTATAAACGCCGGTGGCGATCAGCACCGCATCGTGCTTTTCGCGCAGCTCGGCAAAGCCAATGTCGGTGCCCACATTGCAATTGGTGACGATCTCCACCCCGCCATCCTCCAGCCGCTGCACGCGGCGCATGACCACGTCTTTCTCCAGCTTGAAGCCCGGAATGCCGTAGGTCAGCAGCCCGCCCGCGCGGTCGTTACGGTCATAGACCGTCACACCATAACCCTTGGTGCGCAGCGCCTCCGCCGCCGCCAGCCCGCCCGGGCCAGCGCCGATAATGCCGATGGTTTGGCCAAGCTCGGCGCGCGGCGCGAG
>JALWPC010000282.1 GCA_026995265.1 Paracoccaceae bacterium | reverse complement strand
GGTGCCAAAAAAACAGGCGGTTTTTTCGGGAAATTGTCAAAATCCAGCGGCAAATGCTTAATCCTTGTGCAGATAGGATGGTGTAGCGGCTCTGCGCCCGCCAATCAAGAGGCAATGCCCATTGTTGGCGGGGGGAAGTTGCGCTAAAAGGCCCCATGAAAAGAAAAGTTTCAGCCCTGATCGTCGCCGCTGGCCGCGGCACCCGCGCGGGGGCGGGCCTGCCCAAGCAATATCGCCCCCTTGGCGGGGAGCCAGTGCTGCGCCACACCCTGCGGGCGCTGCTGGCGCACGGGGCGGTGCGGGATATTCAGGTGGTGATCCATCCTGACGATGTGCCGCCTTACGAGGCCGCCACAGAGGGGCTTACCCGCCTGCGCCCGCCCGTCTTTGGCGGAGATACCCGCTCTGAAAGCGTGCTGAACGGGCTGGAGGCGCTGGCGGCTAAGGCCCCCGACATCGTGCTGATCCACGATGCCGCCCGCCCTTTCCTGCCGCCCGAAATCATCGACTCGCTGCTCACCGCCTTGCAAGGCTCCCCCGGCGCCTTCCCCGCCCTTCCGGTGGTGGATGCGCTCTGGCAAGGCGCGAATGGCAAGGCCGAAGCCCCGCACCCGCGCGAGGGCCTTTACCGCGCCCAAACCCCGCAAGCCTTTGATTTTGCAACCATCCTGAACGCCCATCACAAGGCCACCGCGCCTGCGGATGACGACGTGGCCCTTGCCGTTCAGCAGGGCCTCGACGTGGCCATTGTCACGGGCGATGAGCGCAATTATAAGCTCACCACGCCTGCGGATTTCGCCCGCGCCGAAAGGGAAAGCATGATGGATATTCGCACCGGAAACGGCTTTGACGTGCACGCCTTCACCGAGGGCGAGGCGGTGACCCTGTGCGGGGTGCGCATCCCCCACAGCCACGGGCTCCTGGGCCATTCGGATGCCGATGTGGCCATGCACACCATCACCGACGCCCTGTTTGGCGCGCTGGCCGAGGGCGACATTGGCCAATGGTTTCCGCCCTCGGAGCCGGAGTGGAAAGGCGCCGCCTCGGATATTTTCCTGCAAAAAGCCGTGGAGCGAGTGGCGGCGCGGGGCTTTACGATTACGCATATCGACTGCACGATTATTTGCGAAGCCCCCAAAATCGGCCCCCATGCAGAGGCCATGCGGGCCGAGATCGCGCGGCTGACCGGGCTCACCCCTGATCGGGTGTCGATCAAGGCCACCACCTCCGAAAAGCTCGGCTTTACGGGCAGAAAAGAAGGAATCGCCGCTATGGCCACCGCAACATTGGTGAAATTATGAGCAGACTTATCGCAACCGTCTTCGGCATCGGCCTGAT
>JALWPC010000281.1 GCA_026995265.1 Paracoccaceae bacterium | reverse complement strand
AGGAGCATGATGCCCACGCGGAGGGCAGCAAACGCGCCCAGTTTCATCAGCACGCCTGCGTGGAACATCGAGACTGCCGTCGGCGCCGCCACGTGACCATCCGGGCTCCAGTTATGGAAGGGGAAGATACCGCCCAGCACCGCGAAGCCCAAGAAGACCGGCAAGAACCATGCCCGCTGGAACGCCTCGGAGAAGCCCGCTTTTTCCAGCACGAGCATATCGAAGGAATGCGCGCCCGCCGTCCAATACATTGCCAGCGCGCCGATAAGGGCAATCACCGAGCCGACGAAAAGGTACAGGGTCAGTTTCATCGCAGCGTATTCGCGGGTCTTCACCCAGCCCCAAATGGCAATCAGCAGGTACATGGGGAACACCGCGATTTCGTAGAAGAAGAACAACTGGAAAAGATCCAACGCTACGAAAACGCCAAACACGCCGGTCGCCAGGATAAAGAGAAAGGCGAAGAACTCGCGCGGGCGGTCGTCAATGTTCCACGAAATCAGCACGCCCGTAAACATCACCGTGCCGGTGAGCAGCACCAATGGCGTACTCAGCCCGTCCACGCCGACGTGGTAGCCAATCCCCAAAGAGGGGAGCCAGGAATACTGCTCCTGGAACTGATACCCCGCCGCCGCCGTATCATAGGAAAAATAGACCCAGATAGAGAGGAGCAAGGCAAAAGCCGCCGCAGCCAGCGCCGTTACCCGGATTTCCGTCTTGCGCTCTGCCGGCATCAAAAGAATCAGCAGGCTTGCGGCAAGCGGTGTGAAGACGATAACGCTCAGTATCGGAAATGTCATTTGCACACCTCGTAAGTAGTCTCTTTCAGCCTCCCGCCCATGCAGAAAGCCAGAGACCGATTAGACTAGAAAAGCATCGTCACGGCTTTGTTAATCACGTCCAAAATCCAGGCAGGCCAAAGACCAATCGCCAGGAAGAGAACCATGAGCGGCGCCATGACAATAATTTCACGCGTATTAATATCGGTCAGGCGGTGTTCGCCGTGCGCCCAGTATTCGTTCATCGGACCATGCAGCACTTTCTTGATTCCCTTCAGGATATATGCGCCCGTGAAGAGAAGCCCAATCATGCCCAGCGCCGTATAGACCGAGAAGATAGGCCAAGAGCCTCGAACGACCAGAAATTCAGAAACAAAGCCGTTCAGGGCAGGCAAGCCCAGCGAAGCCATAGAGGTGAAAATCAAAATTCCACCGTAAACCGGCACAATGGGGAAAAGTCCGCCGAATTTATTCAGGTCGCGGGTATGCGCTCGTTCATAAATCACGCCGACGAGGAAGAACATGCCCGCCGCAGAAATGCCGTGATTGAACATTTGCA
>JALWPC010000280.1 GCA_026995265.1 Paracoccaceae bacterium | reverse complement strand
CAGAAACGCCGCCTGCGCGTTCGGAACAAATTGCGCAAGATGGCCAATGGCCGTCCGCGCCTCAGCGTTCACCGTTCGGGCAAAAACATGTCCGCACAAATCATCGACGATCTCAATGGCGTTACGCTGGCTTCGGCCTCCACGCTGGAGAAATCGCTCGGTGTGGTGGGCAAAAACAATATCGAAGCCTCGAGCAAAGTGGGCGCGGCAATTGCCGAGCGCGCCAAAAAGGCCGGTGTCGAGGTTGTGTATTTTGATCGCGGCGGCTTCCTGTATCACGGGAAAGTCAAAGCGCTCGCAGATGCTGCCCGCGAGGGCGGCCTGAAGTTCTAGGAGAGCGATATGGCAAGAGAAGATAATAATCGCCGGGGGAAGCGTCGCGATCGCGATGAAGCGCCGGAATTTGCCGATCGCCTGGTGGCGATCAACCGCGTGTCGAAAACGGTAAAGGGCGGTAAGCGCTTCGGATTTGCGGCATTGGTGGTTGTCGGTGATCAGAAAGGCCGCGTGGGCTTTGGTAAAGGCAAAGCAAAAGAGGTGCCCGAAGCGATTCGGAAAGCCACCGAGCAGGCCAAACGCCAGATGATCCGCGTGCCATTGCGCGAGGGCCGGACCCTGCACCACGATATGGCGGGCCACCATGGCGCCGGCAAGGTGGTGATGCGCACCGCCCCTGCGGGGACAGGCATTATCGCCGGTGGCCCGATGCGTGCGGTTTTTGAAATGCTGGGCTTGCAGGACGTGGTGGCGAAATCCATCGGGTCGCAAAACCCGTATAACATGATCCGCGCCACTATGGACGGCCTCAAAAAGCAGGGCAGCCCGCGCAATGTCGCGCAGCGCCGTGGTAAGAAGGTCTCTGACATTCTGCCCGCCCGTGTTGATAACCCGGCAGCCGCTTCGCAAGAAGCCGCGCCCGCTGAAGCTTAAGGAGCTTAAACAATGGCAAAAACCATCGTTGTAAAGCAGATTGGCTCGCCCATCCGCCGCCCGAAAGACCAGCTGGCAACGCTGAAGGGCCTCGGGCTCAACAAGATGCACAAAACCCGTGAGCTTGAAGACACACCGTCCATTCGCGGCATGGTCAACAAGATTTCGCACATGGTTGTGATTGTTGAAGAGAAGGGTTGACGTGTGGCGGGCTGAAGCCCGCCCCACGAAATAGAAAACGCCTCGGGGGGAACCTCGGGGCGTTTTGCTTTGTTAAGGGGTTCTTAGAGCGGCTCCGGCATTTTCGGGATCGATGGGGGGTTCCCATCCTGAGGCGTTTGTGATTCATCATCCATACTGGTGAAGGAGGCTAGGATTGATGACGAGACCTTATTCGAATGACCTGAGG
>JALWPC010000279.1 GCA_026995265.1 Paracoccaceae bacterium | reverse complement strand
TGCTAAAAAACCATTTTTTCAACGCCAATAGAGGCCGCGTCCATCGGGGTATCACCGATGAGGCTGAATTGAAAAAACCGAGTATTCCGCCGAGGTATTATCCTTCTAATCCTTTGTTTTATAAAGAGCAAACTGGGATTCTTTCCTTCTACTAAACTAGTTTAGTAGAAGGGTTTCTATCTTAAGAAGATGTAATCTACACAAAGTTGATAATGTCGGAATATCAAAGGATTACAGGCTGATTTGGGGCGCGCGTTACCCCATTTTCCGCTGCTACCGCACCGGACCCGCGCCTCGGCTTCGCCTCGGGGGCGGCGCGTCAACCAATGGTCCGTTTGGCAAGATCATATGCGCGCCGCGCTGCTGACATCCGCGCTGTGTGGCGGGCATCGCAAGCGGCCCGTTCCGTGGGGCGAACTCCCTGCGCTGCCACTGTCCTTTTGCCTGACCCTTGGTGTTGACCTATGCACCGGGCGAGGCAAGGGCATAGCCCGCCTCAAAGCTCTTTTCCAGCAACGCCTGCCGCCGACGCGCTGAACCGGTAGCCCCACAGAGCAGCTCCAGCCTGCGCGGCGAAAAGCCGAAAGTGCCTTTTATCCAGGCGGTTTCCAGCGCTTCCAGATAACCCCGCTCTGCCATTTCATCCGAGCGCGCCCCCGCTGGCACCAGAAGCAGCCCGGAACGGGGGCGAAGGAGGGATTTCTCGGGGTCTTCCAACTGGTCATAGGCCCAGCCCCATGTGAAAACCCGGTCTACCCAGCCCTTGGTCATGGCGGGCATGCCCCACCAGAACAGCGGGAACACAAAACAAATCGCATCTGCGCGCGCGATGCGCGCCTGTTCTTTGGCAATATCCGCAAGCGGGCTGGGGCCACCCTCGGCGGTGATGTCGTCCATGCTCCAGCGCGGGTCAAATCCCTCGGCGTGCAGGTCCGCCAGCTCAACCGTGTGCCCTGCCGCGCTTGCTCCGTCCATGAAGCGCCTGGCAACCGCGGCGCTGAACGAATCGGGGTTGGGGTGATCAAGAATGGTGAGCACATGCATGGGCGACTCCTTTGAACAACGCTTTGCTTTGGTTATTTCAACACTTAAAACCGATACTCCGCCATGAAACACCGCTATATTCAAGGCAACTGTTCACAGCCTAATGGCTCCAGCCAACTTGAGGTCAAGCAGAATCCGCCTCTCGGGTTTTGCTCTGGCCCTGCATCGGCGTAATTGCCCGCGAATTTTCCCATTTCCGCTTATATCCGCTTGACGCCCCCCATTGCCTGGCCTAAATACAGCCACGGTCCGGCGGGGTAGCTCAGGTGGTTAGAGCAGCGGAATCATAATCCGCGTGTCGGGGGTTCAAGTCCCTCTCCCGCTACCAAAAAATACAAAGGCTTGGCAATAAATTGCCAAGCCTTTTGCTTTTTTCGCAACAGCATCCTTGCAAATCGAAAAAGGCGCACCGTTTGGCGCGCCTTTTTATTGTATCCGGTTGCAAGCCTAGTCTTTACGCTTGGCTTTGGCCCAGAGCTTCTTATTGGTCAGATAAAGCATAACCGCAAGGAAGGTCAGGAAAATAACCGCCACAAGGCCGGCTTTTTTGCGCTGCACCAGCTTGGGCTCGGCGGTCCACATCAGGAAGGATGCCACATCTTCGGAGAGCGACTTCTGGTCATTCGGCGCGGCCGGTTCAAACTCGACCAACTCGTCCGAGAGCGGCGGTGGCATGGCAATCCAGCCGCCAGGGAAGGCGGTGTTTTCATACAATACCGTGCCTGCCTGCTCTTTTTCCTCGCCGGTATAGCCATTGAGAATGGCCACGATGTATTCAGGCCCGCCAACCCCGCGGAACAGCGGGTTGAGCGCCAGCCCGTAAGGGCCCTCGAAGCCTTTGCGGGCCTTGGCCATCAGGGAAAGGTCCGGTGCGCCGTCATATTGGCTATCGCCGAATTTGTCCGACGGAATTGCAGGGCGCATGTCGTCTTTCTCGGGGTCATAAACCTCGTGTTGCGCGGCATAGGCTTTTACCTGATCTTCCGGCAGGCCAACGCCGCCTTCATCGCCAAGGGTGCGATACGCCACCAGATTGAGGCCGTGGCAGTTGGAGCACACCTCGGTATAAACCTGCAACCCGCGCTGAAGCTGTGCCTGATCGTATTTGCCAAACACACCTTCAAAGCTAAAGGCGATGTCTTCGACATTTCCCTCGCCGTGCTCGGCCGCATAGCCGGTGGCGGCAATGCCCAGCGCCATACAGGCGGAAAGGATCGTTTTCTTAAACATTTTCAATGTCCTTTCTTACTCTGCCGGTTTCGGCGGATAGTGGCTGTCAAAGTCCGCTTCGATGGTCTCCGGCGGCGTTTTGGGCTTCTCAAACAGGCCCAGAAGCGGCAGGATCACGAGGAAATAGGCAAACCAGTAGAAGGCCCCGTAAAGCGCCATGCTGGCATAAGGCTCCTCGGCAGGGCGCGAGCCGAGCCACATCAGGAACATGAAGTCAAACGCCAAGAGCCAGAAGAAGAACCGGAAGGCGGGCCGGTAGCGGCCCGAGCGCACTTTCGAGGTGTCCAGCCATGGCACCAGTGCCATCACGAAGATTGCGCCGAACATGGCGATCACCCCGAAGAACTTGGCGTCGATAATGCCGCCGGTGATGAACCCGGCAAACTTGACCACCAGAACATCAGCCGTAAAGGCCCGCAGAATGGCGTAGAATGGCAGGTAATACCACTCCGGCACAATATGGGGCGGAGTTTGCAGCGGGTTGGCCATTTTGTAATTGTCCGGCTCGCCAAAGAAGTTGGGCATAAAGCCGACAATGGCAGCGAAGACGATCAGCACCACCGCCAGCGCGTAAAGGTCCTTGATCACGAAGTAGGGCCAGAATGGCAGAGTGTCTTTCTCGGCCTCTTCCTTGGAGCCACGGCGCACCTCAACCCCGGTGGGGTTCGAGTTGCCGGTGGTGTGGAACGCCCAGATATGCAGCGCCACAAGGGCCACAATCACGAAAGGCAGCAGGTAATGCAGCGAGAAGAAGCGGTTCAGGGTGGCGTTATCCACCGAAGGCCCGCCCAGCAACCAGTGCTGGATGCTCTCGCCAATGCCCGGAATGGCCCCGAACAGGCCGGTGATCACGGTTGCGCCCCAGAAGGACATCTGCCCCCATGGCAGCACATAGCCAAGGAAACCGGTGGCCATCATCGCCAGGTAAATCAGCATGCCGATGATCCATGTCACCTCGCGCGGGGATTTGTAAGAGCCATAGTAGAGGCCGCGGAAAATGTGCACATAGACCGCAATAAAGAACAGCGTCGCCCCGTTGGCGTGGGTATAGCGCAACAGCCAGCCATAGTTCACATCGCGCATGATATGCTCGACAGACTGGAAGGCCATGTTCACGTTTGGCGTATAGTGCATGGCCAGAATGATGCCGGTGACAATTTGCAAAACCAGTGTGAAGGCAAGGACAATGCCCCAGATCCACATCCAGTTCAGGTTTTTCGGTGTTGGAATCATCAGCGTATCATAGGCAAGGCCTACAATGGGAAGGCGCTTGTGAAGCCATTTTTCGAAGCCGGATTTCGGCTCGTAATGATCGTGTGGAATGCCACTCATAATATTGCCCCTTACCCTACTTTGATCACAGTGTCCGAAATGAACGCTGTTTTTGGAATGTCGAGATTGCGCGGCGCGGGCCCCTTGCGGATGCGACCCGCCGAATCATAGTGCGAGCCGTGGCACGGGCAGAACCAGCCGTGGAAATCGCCAGCGCCATCGCCCAGCGGAATGCAACCAAGATGGGTGCAAACCCCGATCATCACCAGCCACTCGCCCGCGTCATCAAGCGCGCGGTTTTCGTCAGAGGCATCAGCCCCGGGCTTGTTCTTGTTTTCGGCCGTCTGGTCGCGCAATTCCTCAAGGGGGGTTTCGCGCGCAAAGGCAATCTCCTCTTCCGTGCGATGGCGAATGAATACAGGCTTGCCCTGCCATTTTACCGTGAGCTGCGTGCCGCGCTCCACACCGGAAATATCAATTTCTTTCGAGGCGAGCGCCAGCACGTCGGCGCTGGCATTCATCTGGTCGATCAGCGGCCAAACGGCAGCACCCACCGTAACAGCCCCTGTTGTGGCGGTCGCGACATAAAGAAAATCGCGGCGTGTGCCTGAGTCTTCTGCGTGAGACAATGGACGTCCCCCCTTGCTGTTGCCCGAAGCACGGGCATGGAATACACTGTGAGCCCGCGAAATGCAGGCATTGCCCGCACCGAATACACCCGAGATGGCGCGCGGTCCAGCGGACTTTGCGCCGCATCCCTGAAGAAAGTGGAAATATTGGCCAAAAACCTTCGAATCGCCGCGTTTCAGCCCGATATTGCGCCGAATCTTGGCACCATGATTCGCCTTGCCGCCTGCTTTGGCACCGGAATTGACGTGATAGAGCCCTGCGGATTCCCGTTTTCTGTCAAAGCGCTACGGCGTTCGGCGATGGATTATGCCGATATTGCCGATATTACCCGCCATAACTCGTGGGAGGCGTTTCAGGCCCGCCGCACCGGCCGCCTGATTCTGCTGTCCACCAAAGCCGCCACGCCTTTATGGGATTTCAGCTTTGAAAACGGTGATACCATCATGATGGGCCGCGAAAGCGCGGGCGTGCCCGCCGACGTGGCCGCCGCTTGCGACGCCCGCCTGCGCATCCCCATGCCCGGCGGCGGCCGCTCGCTCAACGTCGCGGTGTCGGCAGGCATTGCCTTGGGCGAGGCCACCCGCCAGCTCCGGTAGGGCGGGCTTCAGCCCGCCACTAGCGCGGATACTTCGCCTCAATAACCGCAAACCCCGCGCGCATCAGCTCCTCCAGCACCCCTATACCCCCCTCGCGCCCACTTGCGTTTTATTGGCCGTTGGCCTGTTGCAATATCCTGGCAAATTTCCAGAGTCCCGCAATTCCGCTTGCGAAACCGCCCGCTTCCCCGCATCCTGAGGGCGAACACTCATGGAGGCCCCCCGATGCTTGATAAAACCGACCTTGCCAGCAAGCTTAACGATCCGTCGCTGCTGATCACAGACGCCTATATCGCGGGCGAATGGGTGGCGGCGGATAGCGGCGCGACGCTGGCCATCACCAACCCCGCACGGGGCGATATAATCGCCCAGGTCGCCGATTGCGGCGTGGCGGAAACCACCCGCGCCATTGACGCCGCCTATACCGCGCAAAAGCCATGGGCCGCCCGCACCGGCAAGGACCGCGCCGCCGTGCTGCGCCGCTGGTATGAACTGATGGTGGAAAACGCCGATGACCTCGCCGCGATTCTGACCGCCGAAATGGGCAAGCCCCTGCCCGAAGCCAAGGGCGAAATCCTATATGGTGCCAGCTTTATCGAATGGTTTTCCGAAGAGGCCAAGCGGGTATATGGCGAGACGATTCCGGGCCACCAGGAGAGCAAGCGCATCGTGGTGCTCAAGCAGCCCGTCGGCGTGGTTGCCTCCATCACCCCGTGGAACTTCCCCAACGCCATGATCGCCCGCAAGGTCGGCCCCGCGCTGGCCGTGGGCTGTGCCTTTGTCGCCAAACCCGCCGCCGAAACCCCGCTTTCGGCGCTGGCCATGGCGCTGCTGGCCGAGCGCGCGGGCGTGCCCAAGGGCGTGTTTTCCGTGGTGCCCTCCAGCCATGCGGCAGATGTGGGCAAAGAATTTACCTCCAACCCCAAGGTGCGCAAGCTCACCTTTACCGGCTCCACGCAGGTGGGCCGTATTCTGTTGGCGCAGGGGGCGGATCAGGTGATGAAAATGTCCATGGAACTGGGCGGCAACGCGCCGTTTATTGTGTTTGACGACGCCGATATTGACGCCGCCGTGGAAGGTGCAATGATCGCCAAATACCGCAATAACGGCCAAACCTGCGTCTGCGCCAACCGGATTTATGTGCAGGATGGCATTTATGACGCCTTCGCCGCCAGGCTCGCCGAGGCGGTGGTCAAGCTGAAGGTCGGCGACGGCTTTGACGAGGGCACCATCACCGGCCCACTGATCACTCAGGCCGCGGTGGAAAAGGTCGAGGCCCATATCGCCGACGCCACCGCCAAGGGGGCCACCGTCACCACCGGCGGCCACCGCCACGCCTTGGGCGGCACCTTCTTTGAGCCCACCATCCTGACCAATGTCACCCGCGATATGATCGTCACCAATGACGAAACCTTCGGCCCCGTCGCGCCCCTGTTCCGCTTTAGCGACGAAGAGGACGTGATCGCGCAGGCCAATGACACCATCTTCGGCCTCGCCAGCTATTTCTATGCCAATAATCTAAGCCGCGTCTGGCGGGTGGCCGAAGCGCTGGAATATGGCATGGTGGGGGTGAATACCGGCCTGATCAGCACCGAGGTCGCCCCCTTTGGCGGCGTCAAGCAATCGGGCCTTGGCCGCGAGGGCTCGCACCACGGGGTCGAGGACTATCTGGAGATGAAATACATCTGCATGGAGGTTTAAAACGGGCTGTAATCCAGCAGAAAAACAAGCGCAATGCCCAGCCCGAGCAGCCCGATAAACACCGCCAAATGCGCCGCCTGCGCGCGTGGGGTTGGCCTCTGCGGCTTTGCGGCCCCCAGCTTGCGCAGCAAAAGGTAAACCCCGCCGCCCAGCACGCCAAACAGCACCAGCCCAACAAGGAAGGTGACCCCGTCGCCTATGTTGAAGGATTGCGGGTCGTGGCTCTGCGGGGCCAGCCCCTGAACATAGGTGCCAAAAGCCGAGGTGGCGGCGGCATAAGCAATGATCAGCCAGCGGCTATGCTGCCGATAGGCGGCCCGCAAGGCCACAAGCGCGGGCAGGGCCACAGAGACCATCAGGATCAGCGCCCCCGCAAAAATCTCGTATATGTCCATTCCGGCCTCCCGTTTGGGGCCAGTTTAAGCAGGATTTACCAAAAACTAAAGCTCAGGTTTTGCGGCGCAAGGCAGACCTCGTTGCTGCAGGATTGCAGCACCAGCCGCACCAGATTGGCCCCTGGGGCAATCGGCGCGCTTAATCGCAGCTCGCCTTCATAAAGCGCCAGCGGGGTATCGCTGTTAAAGGCCAGCGTGGTGATGAGCGGGGCGGGATAGGCCTCTGGCCCCAGCGGGGCGCCGTTCACCTGCAGGTCGGTAGGGATAAAGTAATCTTCCAGCGGTTTATGGGCGTTGATGTGCCAGCCCTCGGCCACCGAAATGGTGAAATCCACCTTGCCCGCCGCGCGATCAAGCCGTGCCTGCACCCGCACCGCGCCATTGGCCACGGCGCGCAGGGGGCCGACATCGCCGCGATTTTGCGCATCCACCGCCGCCAGCGCCGCCGCCCGCTGCTCGGGGAAGGTCAGCGCATGGCCCGAGAGCACATCGGCCAGCGCCTCCGCCTGCTGGGTGAACACCACATCGGGGCTGCGCCGCGCCAGAGCGGTGAGCAGCCGCTGGGCCTGCGCGTTGCCCGAGGGCACCTCGCCATCATCCAGCGGCAGGAACGGCCCCAGCCCCTCGGGTGTTTCGTTCATGCGAAACACCCCGCTTTCCTGCTGAAAATGCGCCAGCATATAGCGGGCAATGCGCTTGGCCTCCTCCAGCCAGCTTCCCGAAGGGTCAGCATCATGCAGCGCCACCAGCGCGCGGCCAAAACCCGCATAGTCGGGCAGTTGCGCGGGGATGCTGGCCTCGCCGTCGATATAGGCGCGAAAATAGCCCTCGCCATTTCGCATGTTTCCCATAATAAACCGCGCCGCCTTTTGCGCTGCGGCCAGATAGTCCGGCCTGTTATAAGCGCGCGCGCCCGCCACCAGCGAGATAATCATCTCGCTGTTCCAGCCCACCAGCCGCTTGCGGTCCTGATGCGGCGGGGTGCGGGCCATGCGCGCCAGCCGCAGGGTTTCCAGCCCCGCGTCGAGCCGCGCCTGATCGCCGCTGAACCCTTCCAGCCGCAGGGTGCTGGCCCCGTTAAACGGGCCGCTTTCGCCGACATTCAGCGCCGAAATCAGGAAATCCGCCTCATCGCCCGCCGCCACGCGAATCTGGTCCGGGGTCCATGTATAGTAATACCCCTCCACATACGCCCCGTTTTCATCCAGCGAATCCGCGTCTTCCGAGGCATAAAACCCGCCGCCTTCGGCCTGCATATCCCGCAACACATAGTCAAAGGCGCGCGTTGCGGCGCGGGCGAAGGCGGGGGTGGCCTGCACCCCGTCAAGCCGCACCAGCAGCCGCGTAATCAGGGCCTGATTATAGAGCATCTTTTCAAAATGCGGCTCGGCCCAGGCGTTATCGGTGGCGTAGCGGTGAAAGCCCCCGCCCGCCTGATCATGCAAGCCGCCATTGATCATGCCCATGGCCGCAAGCTGCACCGCCTCCAGCAGGGCGGGGTCGCCTTGGCGCTCGGCCTCGTCGAGCAGGTAAAGCAGCTTGCTTTCCTGCGGGAACTTGGGGGCGACGCCAAAGCCGCCGTTGAAATCGTCCATCTGGCCAAGCATCCGCTGCGAAACGGCGCTGGCCAGCGCGGGGGTGAACGGGCGGGCGGCGGCCTTGCGGGTCAGGTATGTGCGCACCACATCGCCAAGGGCCGCCGCAGCCTCTTCCACCCGCGGGCGCTCCTCGCGCCACATGGTGTTGATCTGCCCCAGCACCTCCAGAAACGTATCGCGCGGGTAGTAACCGCCGCCATAAAACGGCGCGCCCTCGGGCGTGAGAAACACCGAATTGGGCCAGCCCCCGCCGCCGCTGGCGGTTTGCGTAACCAGCATGAACTGCTCGTCCAGGTCGGGGCGCTGCTCTCGGTCCACCTTGATAGATACGAAGTTTTCGTTGAGGAACGCCCCCACCTCGGGGTCTTCAAAGCTCTCCTGCGCCATGGCGCGGCACCAGTGGCAGGAGGCATAGCCGATGGAGAGGAAAATCGGCTTGTTCTCGGCGCGGGCCTTGGCAAAGGCCGCCTCGCCCCATGGATACCAGTCCACCGCGTTATAAAGGTGCTGCAAAAGGTAGGGCGAGTTTTGCCCCAGCAGGTGGTTGGGGGCGCGTTCCTGCGCGGCCAGCGGGGGGGCGAAAAGCAAAATGATCAGGGCAAGAATGCGCATGGGGTCCTCCGGTTTTCCCGAGCATAGCACAGGGGCGGCGGCGCCTCCCTCACGACTGCGCGAGGAGCTGCTCTATCCGCTCCACATCCCCGGGGTAGCTTTGCGCCAAGGCCCCCATAAACCCTTCATCGGCCATGGTGATGCGCAGAAAACCAAGCGCAAACGGGTCGTTTTGCATGGTTTGCCAACGCGAGGCGAGCGCCTGCGGCTCCACCACCCCCTGAAACCCTGTGAAAGACGACCCGCCGCCATAGGCCTGCACCCGCCCCAGCCTGTTATCGACCACGCCCAAACCCAGCTCGGCCAGCTTGGCGCGGCGATAGGCGGGGGCGCTGGCCCATTGGTCAAAATCCACCACCACATGGGCGGTGTTTTGCGCGGCCAGCAGGTGGGCCTTGTAGCGCATCATCTCGAACACAACCCCGTTGCTGATCTCCAGCGCCGTCGGGTCCGATTTCGGGTTCATAACCCGCATTAGCCGCAGGAAAGACGGCAGCCAGTTGGCAAAACTGCGGGTCACCAGCACCTCGCGGTCAAATTTCGCATCGGGGAAATGCGGTGTAAGCCCGCCCTCATGATAGCCCGCCTCGTAAGAGACCAGCACAAAGGGGCGTTTGTCCGGGGTGAGCCAGGCCTCCAGCGCCAGCTTCAACGGGCCGCCCTTCCCCGCAATCACCCCGTTCAACTCTGACTGCCCGCAGGTGCGCAGGGCCGAGCGCCGCATGGTGCAACTATTGAGAAAAACCGTGTCCGCCTGCCCGCAATTGCGCAATATCCAGTTGATCACCGCATGTTGCCCCGTGCGCCGAATGCCCAGCACCCGCATCCGGCCGGCAGACGCGGCAAAAAGCCGGTGCTCGAGCTCGGCAAAGGGCTGGTCCGGCATGGGCTAGACCTTGCGGGCGATCATCAGCTTTTTCACCTCGGCAATCGCCTTGGCGGGGTTCAGCCCCTTGGGGCAGGTGCGGGTGCAGTTCATGATGGTGTGGCAGCGGTAAAGTTTGAACGGGTCCTCGAGATTATCGAGCCGCTCGCCGGTGGCCTCGTCGCGGCTGTCGATGATCCAGCGATAGGCATGAAGGAGCGCCGCCGGCCCCAGGTAGCGGTCGCCATTCCACCAATAGCTCGGGCAGGAGGTGGAGCAACTGGCGCACATCACGCATTCATAAAGGCCGTCCAGCTTTTTGCGGTCCTCGATGCTTTGTCGCCACTCTTTCGCCGGGGTGTTGGTTTTGGTGTCCAGCCACGGCATGATGCTGGCGTGCTGGGCATAAAAATGGGTGAGGTCCGGGATGATGTCCTTCACCACCGGCATATGCGGCAGCGGGTAAATCTTTATATCCCCCTTGATCTCGGCAATGCTTTGCAGGCAGGCCAGTGTATTGATGCCGTCGATATTCATCGCACAGGAGCCGCAAATCCCCTCGCGGCAGGAGCGGCGGAAGCTTAAGGTCGGGTCGATCTCCGATTTGATCTTGATCAGCGCGTCCAGCACCATCGGGCCACAATCGGCCACATCAATGTAATAGGTATCAATGCGCGGGTTGTCGCCCGAATCGGGGTCATAGCGGTAAATCTTCACCGCGCGCACATCTTTGCCCTCCGGCTTGGGCCAGATTTTCCCCGCCTTCATGCGCGAGTTTTTGGGCAGTGTAAATTCAACCATGATCCATATCCCTTATGGCATTATGCGCCGGCCCGCGGGGCCGGTGGCGTTGTTATTGCGCGCCGAGCGAGGACACCAGCGTTGCCCCGTTGGTAATAAACAGAATCGCCCGTTGCTTCTGCGCGTCGTCCAGCGTTGCCCAGATATTTTGCTCATCGGGCGTGAGCTGTAAATTGTCAGGCGCAAGGCTGGTGACGGCTTCGGTTTGCGCGCAGGCCCCCAGCGTAAGGGCCCCCAAGAGAACGAGTTTTTTCATCTGTTATCCTTCCACAATCTGGCCATTGGCCGTGAGCTCGCTCATGCAGGCCTCAAAGGTTTGCGCCTTTGGTTTGGGCGTCAGGTTTATGTTTAACCCCAGCCCGAACGAGGGGCCGGTGACCGAGTTCACCCCGGCGGTGGCGCTGCCCGAAACCACCCGTGCGGCCTCGTCCGCCCGCGCCTGGCACATGGTGATCGCCTCCGAGCGGGTCATGGTGTGCAGGGTCGGGGTGCAGGCGGCAAGCGCCAGAATGGAAAATGCTAAAAATCGCTTCATAATAACTCCGGTTTAATATACCCGTTTCTTGGGCTTGAATTTCTTCATATCCACGCCGCCATTCTCCAAAGGGGTTAACGGAGTATCGTGAACGGGGCGGTAAGACAGGCTCACCTTACCATTTGAATCGATTCTCGCCAATGTGTGCACACGCCAGTTCTTGTCGTCGCGCTCGGGGAAGTCCTCCC
Source organism: Paracoccaceae bacterium (assembly GCA_026995265.1). Classification (GTDB taxonomy): domain Bacteria; phylum Pseudomonadota; class Alphaproteobacteria; order Rhodobacterales; family Rhodobacteraceae; genus UBA3077. The sequence goes on along the minus strand of JALWPC010000279.1, from coordinate 9,218 downwards.
GCGCGTGGGCCCCCCGGGTTTCGGGGCGGGCGGCGGCGCCGTTGATGATGGTCAGCGCATTGGCCATCAGGTTTTCCAGCTCCAGCGTTTCCATCAGGTCGGTGTTCCAGATCAGCGAGCGGTCCGAGACCTGCACATCGGTTGCCAGGGTGTGCCAGATCGCATCCAGTTCCTTGCGCCCCGCCTCCAGCGTTTCGCCGGTGCGGAACACGGCGGCGTCTTTCTGCATGGCCCGCTGCATCTTCAGGCGGATGTCGGCGGTCGGGGTTTTGCCGTGGGCGTGGCGGATACGGTCGAACCGCTCCATAATCGCGTCCACCTTCTCCAGCGGCGCGCGCTGGATGGGTTTGTGGCGGTCCAGCACCTCGCCGGTGCGAATGGCGGTGGCGCGGCCCAGGACCACGAGATCCAAAAGCGAATTGGTGCCCAGCCGGTTGGCCCCGTGCAGCGAAGCGCTGGCGCATTCGCCCGCCGCCATCAGCCCGGGCACGGTGGCATCGGGGTTGTCCCCGGTCGGGTTCAGCACCTCGCCCCAGTAATTGGTCGGAATCCCGCCCATATTATAATGCGCGGTGGGCAGCACCGGAATCGGCTCTTTGGTTACATCGACCCCGGCAAACACCCGCGCGCTTTCGGCAATGCCGGGCAGCCGCTCGAAGATCGCCTCTTTGGGCAGGTGGGAAAGGTTGAGGTAAATATGGTCTTTCAGCGGGCCAACCCCGCGGCCCTCGTTGATCTCGATGGTCATGCAACGGCTGACCACGTCGCGGCTCGCGAGGTCCTTAAACGTCGGCGCATAGCGCTCCATAAAGCGCTCGCCCTCGGAGTTGGTCAAAAAGCCGCCCTCGCCGCGCACGCCCTCGGTAATCAGCGCCCCCATGCCGTAAATGCCGGTGGGGTGGAATTGCACGAATTCCATATCCTGCATCGGCAGGCCCGCGCGCACCACCATGCCGCCGCCGTCGCCGGTGCAGGTATGGGCCGAGGTGCAGCTGAAATAGGTCCGCCCCGCGCCGCCGGTGGCCAGCACCACCATTTTGGCGTTAAAGCGGTGCATGGTGCCGTCATCGAGCTTCCAGGCCACGATGCCGCTGCAACTGCCGTCATCGTTCATCAACAGGTCCAGCGCGAAGTATTCCACGAAAAACTCGGCATTGTGGCGCACCGCCTGTCCGTAAAGCGTGTGCAGCATGGCATGGCCGGTGCGGTCGGCCGCCGCGCAGGCGCGGGGCACCGGCACGCCCTCGCCAAATTCGGTGGTGTGGCCGCCAAACGGGCGCTGGTAGATTTTGCCGTCTTCGGTGCGGGAAAACGGCAGGCCGTAATGCTCCAGCTCGTAAACCGCGCGCGGCGCTTCGCGGGTGACATATTCGATGGTGTCGTTATCGCCGAGCCAGTCCGAGCCCTTCACCGTGTCATACATATGCCATTGCCAGCTATCGGGCGCAATATTGCCAAGGCTGGCGGCAATACCGCCCTGCGCCGCCACCGTGTGGCTCCGCGTCGGGAACACCTTGGTCACGCAAGCCGTTTTCAGCCCCTGCTCGGCCATCCCCAGCGTCGCCCGCAGCCCCGCGCCGCCAGCGCCCACCACCACGACATCATAATCGTGTTCGATAATTTCATATGCAGACATGATACTTTTCCTTACTCAACCGCCCAGCGCGATTTTGGCGATTGAAAACACGCCGGTGACACCGATCATTCCGGTAAACATGGTATTGGCCAACAGCGCGATGGTCAGCAGCGCCTTGCCATGCACATAATCCACAATCACCTCCTGCAGGCCCTGGCGCAGATGCGACATGATGGTGATGAAAAACAGGATCGCCACCAAGGCATTCACCGGGTGGGCATAGGTGGCGCGCACCGTGTCGAAATCCGCCCCGATGGAGCGCATCAGCGGGAAGATGAACAGGATCACCAGCGGCACAAGCGCCACCGCGCCAAGCCGCTGCTTCCACCATTCCGTGGTGCCATCCTTGGCCGAGCCCAGCCCCTCGACCCGCTGTCTGTCGGTTTGATAGCGCATCAGATCACCCCCCTGACCACCAGAACGCCGATCACCGTCAGCACCACCGAACCGGCCATGACCGCAAGGCCGGATTTATAGGCCGTTTCCAGCTCCAGCCCCGTGCCGGTATCCCAGAACAGGTGCCGGATGCCGTTGCAAAAGTGAAAGCTCAAGCCCCAGAGCGAGACGATCAGGATGAAGCCCCCCACCACCGAGGTCATCACCGCGTTGGCAACGTCAAAATAGGTCTCGTTCACCGCCAATGCCAGAAACCACCATGTGATCATGGTGAGGCTCAGCGCCATGCCCACGCCGGTAATCCGGTGGGTGATGGACAGAACCATCGTCCAGAGCGGGCGGTAAACGGATAGATGGGGGGAAAGCGGGCGGTTGCCCCGGTTCACATCTGCCATGGTGTCTCCTGACTATTATCGGCCCACCGCGCGCAGTGAGTCCATTTTGTCGCAGGTTTACGCAAATTCCCCTTTCGGGCAAGTTAATTCGCGCCAATGTATCCCGATGTATTCAGATTGTGATGGGGTTTGGCATAATGTGATCACTTAAAAAATTAATGTGATCACAAATCAGCCCTTGGCTTTGTTGGCATGGGGAAACGGCTTCAGCGCCGCCTCGCCAAGGAAGGTCACCAGCTTTAGCCAGCCATCACCTTTGGAAAGGTCCATTTCCAACAGGTCCTGCGGGCGAGTGGCAAAATAGGCGCGAATTTCGGCATTTTGTGCCTCATACACAGCGCGATACCGTGCTTCGTTGCCCGAAAACTGCGCCACCCCATACATCCAGCGCCGCAGCGGGTTGTTCTGGTCGGGAAAATAGCGGCGATAGCTCGCCAGCCACGCCTCTGTGTCGCGGGTGGTCAGAATGAATTTCGCCCCGGGGAAGGCCGCATCCAGTTCACGGTAAAGAAAGGCGCAGGGGGAATCCTGAAGGGCATCCACGCTCCTGGCCACCTTCAGCACCTTGTCCACAATCTCGGGCCGCGGGTCCGGTGCCTGCCAATCCACCGTCCGGTTCAGCACGCCCACCGCATCCCCTACCGAAAAGCCAAGCCCCTGCAAAGCCATGCTCAAAGAGCTGGTGCCGGTTTTTTGAAACCCGATGCAGAAGACCTTGGTCATCGCGGCATCAGCGCCCAATAATCGAGGTCGAGCAGCAGGTGCGGCGGGGGCTTTCCGTCCACCTTTTCAAGGCGTTGCCCTGCTTCGCCCCGATAGGCCTGCAGGCGCAGCCGAATGGCGCCGAGGCCGTCCAACTCGGCCTTGTCCAGCACCGTGGAGCGCGCCCGCAGGGTGTCGCCCGCAAAGCAGGGGTTGGTATGGCTGCCCGCGTTGATCGCCACGATCATTTGCGCATTGGCCAGCCCATTGAAGCTCAGTGCGCGGGCCATGGAGATCACATGCCCGCCATAGATCAGCCGCTTGCCGTCGGGGCGCTGGCTGGCGTCAAAATGCACCTTGGCGGTGTTTTGCCAGAGCCGCGTGGCCAGCATATGCTCGGCCTCTTCGATGGTGACGCCGTCCACATGGTCGATGACCTCGCCAACCTGATAATCCGCCAGCCTGTGCTTTTCCCCTGCCTGCGCAAAGTCGTATCCGCCGAAATCCAGCCCCGCAGGAACGGGCAATTCCGCCGCCACCAGCGCGGGTTTCAGCTCGGGAATCACCGTTTCCGGCGCGGGCGCGTCAACATCCCGCTTCTTCACCATCACCCAGCGCACATATTCCAGCACCGCCTCGCCGCGCTGGTTAACCCCCGTTGAGCGCACCCAGACCACCCCGTTTTTGCCGCTGGAATTCTGCTTCAGCCCGATGACCTCGGAACGGGTGCTTAAAGTATCCCCCGCATAAACCGGCTGCAAAAACCGGCACTCCGCATAGCCCAGATTGGCTACTGCGTTCAGGGAAATATCCGGCACGGTTTTGCCAAACACGATGTGAAACGCCGCGAGGTCCTCCAGCGGGCTTTGCGGCAGCCCGCAGCCACGCGCAAACTCATCGCTTGAGTAAAGCGCAAATCTCGTCGGATAGAGCGCCGTATACAGCGCCCGCTCGCCATGGGTGACGGTGCGCGGGGTGGCGTGGCCAAACACCTGCCCGAGGCGGTAATCCTCGAAGAAATACCCTGTATTGACCTTGCTCATAGCTGCCCCAGCTTCATGTCGGGCGCATATTCGCCCTCGTATTCCTTCACCACCGCCTGCGCACAGCGCACCACGCCGCGCTTGGGGTCAAAGGTCATGCTCGGGGAGCCATGCAGGCGCCAGCCCTTGGCCAGCGCCTCGGTCACCTTGTGGCAAAAAGCGGCGGTATCGTCTTCGGTCAGCAGTCTGTAGGCCAGCATATCAGCCCCCAAACGGGTTGGGGCCGAGCCACATATGCAGCCCGACGATCACCGCAAACACCACGGCGGAAATCACCAGCAGCTTGATGTCGCCCGCCGCCGGCCCCGGCTCGGGGCGCTGCCACGGGCCGTCCTGCGCGTTGATCAGCAGCATATTGGCCAGCGCCCACAGCCCCAGGCCGCCAAACAGCACGATCGAGGCCACGTCGCCATTCACCAGCAGGTGGGCAATGGCCCATATGACCACGCCCCAAAGCATCGGGTGGCGCAGCCATGCGCGGGCGCGGCCCTTGGATTTGCCCATGCCCATCAGGATAACGGCAAAGATCATCAGGGTGTTGTTCACATGCCGCGCCCAGCCCGGCAGGGCATAGATGAAATCCGTCGGCGCGGCGCGGTAGCCGATCACCATCAGCGCAACAGAACCCAGTAGAACAAGGCTCATCACCCCCCGCGCGGGGCCTGCGCCCATTCTGGCATCCATACCCTTGCGCATCTCCGGTGCCAACCGCTTGAAAAAGTGGGCAACGGCCCAGAGCGCAATGCCTGCAATTAGAATGTTCATGGTCTTCCCCTAGCTGTTCATTTTGGCGATCATATCGGCCTTCTTGAGCAAACGCACGGCATTTTCCACATGCAGGTTTTCGACGATTTTGCCATCCACCACCGCCACACCGGACGCCTTGTCAAAAGCCTCGATATAGCGCCGCGCCAGCGCCAGCTCGGCTTCGTCAGGCGCGAAAACCTCGTTCGCGACCTCGATCTGCGCGGGGTGGATCAGGGTTTTGCCGTCAAAGCCCAGCTCCAGCCCCTGCCGGCACTCGGCCCGCAGGCCGTCCTCGTCCTTGAAGGCATTATAGACACCATCCACACAGACCAGCCCATGCGCCCGCGCCGCCAGCAGGCAGAGCGAAAGCGCGGTCATCACCGGCGCGCGGTTGGGGGTATGGCGGGCAAAAAGCTCCTTCACCAGGTCATTGGTGCCCATCACAAAGCCCGCCAGCTTTGGCGTGCTGGCGGCGATTTCGCGGGCATTGAGAATGCCCAGCGGGGTTTCCATCATCGCCCACAGCCGCGTTTCGCCCCTGAGGTGCGGGGCAATGGCCTGCAATTCCTTCGGCCCGTTGACTTTGGGCAGCAAAATTCCGTCCGGCTCCGCTGCAATCGCCGCTGCAAGGTCGTCCTCGAACCAGTCTGTGCCCAGCCCGTTCACCCGTATCAACCTTTTGCGCGCCCCATAGCCGCGCTGCACCATTTCACAGACCAGACCCCGCGCCGCCAGCTTGTCCTCCGGCGCGACCGCATCCTCAAGGTCAAAAATCAGCGCGTCGGCGGGCAGGGTTCTGGCCTTTTCCAGCACGCGTTCACGCGCGCCCGGGAGGTAAAGCACAGAGCGGTAGGGGTGGGACATGGCGGGCCTTTCGGATTATGTTGCAGTGCAGCAGTCTAGCGGGGCGTCCGGCAAAAACAAGTGTTTTTGTCAGGCAAGCGGCGCTTGCGGAGAATCAAAAATAGAGATAGTCCGGTGGCTGAAATCAACGAAACTCCAGGAGAGTATACCATGGCACGCGCAAAAATCGCCCTGATCGGGGCCGGACAAATCGGCGGCACGCTGGCCCATCTGGCCGCGATGAAAGAGCTGGGCGATGTGGTCCTTTTTGACATCGCCGAGGGCATTCCGCAGGGCAAGGCGCTCGACATTGCCGAGAGCGCGCCGGTGGACCGTTACGACGCCGCCATGAGCGGGGCCAATGATTATGCGGCGATTGAAGGTGCGGATGTGTGCATCGTTACCGCGGGTGTGGCCCGCAAGCCCGGCATGAGCCGCGATGACCTGCTGGGCATTAACCTGAAGGTAATGAAGGCGGTCGGCGAGGGCATTGCCGCCCATGCGCCGGATGCCTTTGTAATCTGCATCACCAACCCGCTGGACGCCATGGTCTGGGCGCTGCGGGAGTTCTCGGGCCTGCCCCACAATAAAATCTGCGGCATGGCGGGCATTCTGGACAGCGCCCGCTTCCGCCACTTCCTCGCCGAGGAATTCAATGTATCGGTGAAGGACGTCACCGCCTTTGTGCTCGGGGGCCATGGCGACACCATGGTGCCGCTGGCGCGCTATTCCACCGTGGCCGGTATCCCGCTGCCCGATCTGGTGGAGATGGGCTGGACCACCCAGGAAAAGCTCGACGCCATCATCCAGCGCACCCGCGACGGCGGGGCCGAGATTGTGGGCCTCTTGAAAACCGGCTCGGCCTTCTATGCCCCGGCCGCGAGTGCCATTCAAATGGCCGAAGCCTATCTGGGCGACCAGAAGCGCCTGCTGCCCTGCGCGGCCCATGTGGCCGATGCTTACGGGATCAAAGACACCTTTGTGGGCGTGCCCACCATCATCGGCGCGGGCGGCATTGAAAAGGTTGTAGAAATCAAGCTCAATGCCGAAGAGCAGGCGATGTTTGATAAATCCGTGGATGCGGTGAAGGGGCTGGTTGAGGCCTGCATCGCCATTGATGGCTCGCTCGCCAGCTAAACCGACAGCATTACCCAGGTGTTCAGTCCCGGGGTGTGGTGCGTTGGGTTGACATTGAATCTATCTGGCTCTGATGTCCAGATTTTGCAGATATATTCGAACGGCGCCAGGTCTTGCAGCGTCTTGAGGTGGCGCGCGTAATTGTAAGCTGCGATGAAGGAATTGAAACCACAGGCACCGTATGAAATTCCATATGCAAGGGCAGGGTAAATGCTATTCGGTTTTCAATCTGCTCCCGCTGGGCTAGGCTGTCACCAAAGGAATCACCCATGCCGAACGCTGCGCAATTTCACCATGATCTCGCCCTTCTGGATTGGCATCTGGAACTGGGCGCGGATGAGGCCATCGGCGAGGAACCGGTGAACCGCTATGCGCTCAAGGCCCCTGCGCCCAAGCCCGTGGCAAGGACCGAAACCGTTCGGGAGCCCACGGTTCCCGCGCCTGAAGCCTTTGATTCCACCCCCATCGCCCAGGCCTGCGAGAGCCTGGAGGCCTTGCGGGCGGCAATCGAAGCGTTTGACCAATGCGCCCTCAGGCAAGGGGCGCGCAACACGGTGTTTTCTGACGGCAACCCCGCTGCACGGGTGATGATCGTCGGCGAGGCTCCGGGGCGGGAGGAGGATAAAGAGGGCCGCCCTTTTATCGGCCGCGCGGGGCAGTTGCTGGACCGGATGTTCGCTGCCATCGGGCTTTCCCGTCATGAAGAGGCCGCCGATTCCGCGCTCTACATCACCAATGTGCTGCCATGGCGGCCGCCGCAGAACCGCGACCCGCGCCCCGGGGAAATCGCCCTGATGAAGCCGATCTTGCTGCGCCATATCGAACTGGCCGCGCCGGAATTCATTGTCACCATGGGCAACCCGAGCACCAAGACCCTGCGGGAAACAACGCGGGGCATCACCAAAATGCGCGGGCAGTGGGGGGAGGTGCTGGGCATCCCCTCGCTGCCCATGTTCCACCCCGCCTATCTGCTGCGCTCGCCAGAGAAAAAGCGCGAGGCCTGGGCGGATTTGCTGAGCCTGAAGGCCAAACTGGAGGGAAAATGAAGATTCTGGCGTTTTCGGATGTGCATTGTGACCACGCCGCCTGCGCGGCGCTGGTCGCCGCTGCGGCCAAGGCCGACCTTGTGATTGGCGCGGGGGATTTCGCCCAGGGTCGCGAGGGGCTGGCGGAGACCATGGCGGTGCTGGAGCCGATCGCTGACAAGGCAATTTATGTGGCGGGGAATAACGAGACGCCGGAGGAGCTGCGGGCGGCCACCTCGGCCGAGGTGCTGCACGGGCAGATCACCGAGCGGCTGGGGCTTAAGGTTTACGGCCTGGGCGGGGCGATTCCCGAACTGAACATCACCGCCTTCGAGAGCTTTGATATTCCCGAAGCCGAGGCCGCGCCTCTGCTGGAAGCGGCGCGCGGGGCGGATGTGCTCATCTGCCATTCGCCCCCCAAGGGGGTGGCGGATGTGATGGCCCCGCTCGGCTCGATCGGGTCTGTCGAGATACGCCGGACCATCGAGCGGGTGCAGCCAAAGCTGATGCTCTGCGGGCATGTGCATGACTGCTGGGGGGCGCGCGGCGAAATCGGCCAAACGAAGGTGGCAAACCTTGGGCCGGGGATCAACTGGATAGAACTGGACGACTGAATGACCGAAAGAGACTTTATCCCCGTGAAAATCGCGGTGCTGACAGTGTCGGACACCCGCACACTGGAGAATGACAAATCCGGCGATACGCTGGTGAAGCGGCTGGAGGCGGCGGGGCATGTGCTGGCGGACCGCGCCATTGTGCGCGACGAGCGCGGCGAGGTGGCCGACAAGCTGCGGGCATGGGTGGCCGCGCCCGATGTGGACGTGGTGATCTCCACCGGTGGCACCGGCCTGACGGGGCGGGATGTGACGGTGGAGGCGCATCGGGATGTTTACGAGAAGGAAATCGAGGCCTTCGGCACCCTGTTCACGATGATCTCTTTCCCGAAAATCGGCACCTCGGTGACGCAATCGCGCGCCTGTGCGGGGGTGGCGGGGGGGACCTATCTCTTCGCCCTGCCCGGCTCCCCCGGGGCCTGCAAGGACGGCTGGGACGAGATTCTGGTGCATCAGCTTGATTACCGCTACGGCCCCTGCAATTTTGTGGAAATCATGCCGCGGCTGGAAGAGCACAAACAGCGAAGCAAGAGCTGACCCCTGCAAGCCGAAGGCGCCGCATGGGCCGACGAGGTGGCCCGTTACTTTGCGCAATTTTGCCTACAAATTGCTGGTCCAGGGTCGCCGAGGAGGCCCACGCTCGGGACTGCCCGACAGCTCCGGGCCTGCTTTGACTTCGG
>JALWPC010000278.1 GCA_026995265.1 Paracoccaceae bacterium | reverse complement strand
CCCGCCATTTCCATCATCCCCGCGCCCTTGCCCTCCAGATGCGCGGCCATGGCGAGGAGCGCGCCCACGGTGACAATTCCCGTGCCACCCACGCCGGTGGCGACAATGTTAAACGTGCCGTCAATCGCCGGAATCTCCGGTTGCGGCAGGTCCGGCAGGCTCAGCTCCGCCAGCGCGGGCTTTTTCGGAGTCGCCCCTTCCAGCGTCACGAAACTGGGGCAAAAGCCGTTCAGACAGCTAAAATCCTTGTTGCACGAACTCTGGTCAATCATCCGCTTGCGGCCGAATTCGGTCTCCAGCGGCAGGATGGACACGCAGTTGCTCTGCACCCCGCAATCGCCGCAGCCTTCGCACACGGCAGGGTTGATAAACACCCGCTTGTCAATATCCGGCATCGTCCCGCGCTTGCGCCGCCGCCGCTTTTCGGCGGCGCAGGTCTGCACATAGAGAATCGCGGTCACGCCCTCGATCTCGCGCAATTCCCGCTGCACCCGCGCCAACTCGGCCCGCTCCACCATCTCCAGGCCCCTGGGGAAGGCGGACTTGTCCACGTCCTCCTTCTCGTCATAGACCACCACCAGCTTTTTCACCCCCATCGCCACCAGCTCAGCCGCAATGCGCGGCGCGTCCAGGCCGCCCTCGTTGGCCTGCCCGCCGGTCATCGCCACGGCGTCGTTATAGAGGATTTTATAGGTGATATTGGTGCCCGCCGCCAAAGCAGCCCGAATGGCCAGACTGCCGGAATGGTTGTAGGTGCCGTCGCCTAGGTTCTGGAACACATGGCGGGTTTTGCTGAACGGCGCTTCGCCGATCCAGTTCGCCCCCTCGCCGCCCATCTGGGTAAAGCCCATGGTGTTGCGCCCCATCCACTGCACCATGAAATGGCAGCCAATACCCGCATAGGCCCGCGAGCCCTCAGGCACTTTGGTGCTGGAATTATGCGGACAGCCGGAGCAGAAATAGGGGATGCGCTGGGCTAAAACCTTTGAGTTATCAGGCACTGCCGCCGCCTCCAGCGCCGCGGCTGCTGCTTTCAGCCTCTCATTGCAGGCCCCTTCCTCGGTGAGGGTCTCGGCCAGCTTCTTGGCCACCAGCACCGGGTTCAGCGCCCCCTTGACGGTGAACAGCAACTCGCCGTTTTCCTTCTTCCAGCCGATCACCCGCCGCCCGTGGCGGTCATTGAAAATCGCTTCCTTGATCTGCACTTCCAGCAGCTTGCGCTTTTCCTCAACGACGATGATCAGTTCCAGCCCCTCGGCCCACTCGCGGAAAGATTGCATATCCAGCGGCCAGACCATCGCCACCTTATAGGTGGTAATCCCGAGCGCCTCGGCCTCGGCCTCATCAATCCCCAGCATCTCCAAAGCGTGGGCCGTATCCAGCCAGCTTTTGCCCGAAGACACAATGCCGATGCGCGCCCCCGCCTTGCCGTGCATGCGCTTATCCAGCTTGTTGGCCCGCGCAAAGGCCTCGGCGGCGAAGCGTTTATAGTCGTGCACGCGGGCTTCCTGATCGGCGCGGTCATCCATGGCGCGGATATTGAGGCCCCCGCCGGGCATTTCGAAATCATCCGGCAGGGTGATGTGCACCCGGTCGTGGCGGCCATCGACAACCTGCGTCACCTCAATGGTGTCTTTCAGCGCTTTCAGCCCCACCCAGGCGCCGGTATAACGGCTGAGCGCATAGCCATAAATGCCGTAATCCAGCATTTCCTGCACGCCTGCGGGCGAGAGAATCGGCATCAGCGCATCAACAAAGGCAAACTCGGATTGGTGCAGGGTGGTGGAGGATTCCGCCGTGTGGTCATCGCCCATCACCGCCAGCACCCCGCCCAGCGCCGCGGTGCCGGCAAAATTGGCATGGCGGAACACATCGCCCGAGCGGTCCACCCCCGGGCCCTTGCCATACCAGAGGCCGAACACGCCATCGAACCTGCCATCCCCCAGCACCCCCGCCGATTGCGCGCCCCAATGGGCGGTGGCGGCGAGGTCCTCGTTCAACCCCGGTTCAAAGTGAATATCGGCGGCCTTGAGCTGGCTCTCGGCCCGCTGCATTTGCAGATCAACCGCGCCCACCGGCGAGCCGCGATAGCCGCTCACATAGCCCGCGGTATTATGGCCCGCCTCCCTATCCCGTTGTTTTTGCATCAACATCAGGCGCACCAGCGCCTGGGTGCCGTTCAAAAGCACGGTTTTTTTGGACAGGTCGAGACGGTCGGCCAGCGATACCGGTTGCAGATCCATGACAAGTTCCTCCCGCTTCATTATTGGTCAGAAAACTTGACCCATCAAGGAAAATTTGCGTGAAGTGAACATTTGTTCATATCTTGCAAAGCCGGGGGCGGCTTGGTTATCACTGGCAAGATCCGTTGCATTTTGCGCAATATTTGTGGGCGATATCCGTTGCGCCATGGCCGACTCGCCTTTAGACTGCACCAAAACAGGGGCGGCAAATGGATTGGGACAAGGTCAGGATTTTTCATGCGGTGGCGGATGCGGGTAGCCTGACCCATGCGGGCGAGGTGCTGCACCTGAGCCAGTCGGCGGTGAGCCGGCAGATCAGAGGGTTGGAAGAAAGCCTGAACGTGACCCTGTTTCATCGCCACGCCCGCGGGCTGATCCTCACCGAACAGGGCGAGCTTTTGTTTGAAGCGGCCAAGCGGATGAGCAAGCAGCTCGAGGCGGCGGCGGCGCAGATCAAGGATTCCGAAGACGAGGTTTTTGGCGAGTTGCGGGTGACGACAACGACAGGATTCGGCTCGCTCTGGCTGGCGCCGCGGCTTCCGCATCTCTATGAAAAATACCCGAACCTGCGCATCAACCTGATGCTGGAAGAACGGGTGCTGGACCTGCCCATGCGCGAGGCGGATGTGGCGATCCGGATGAAGGAACCCTCGCAAGCCGACCTGATCCGCCGCCGGTTGATGGATGTAAACCTGAAGTTTTATGCCTCGAAGGCCTACCTGGAGGCCAACGGAACGCCCGCGACGGCAGCGGAGATGCGCAAGCATCGGCTGATCTCGCAGGCCCCGAGTGCGCCGCAGGTGAGCGCCGGGGCGGCCTGGGTGGCCCCGTTTATCGACGAAAACGAGACCTCGTTGCTGACGGTAAACAACTATTTCGGCATTCTGCAGGCGGTGCGCAACGGGCTCGGCATTGGCACCCTGCCCGATTATCTGACCGTGGATTTCCCCGAGCTGATGAACGTGCTGCCCGAGTCGGCTTCGGCTCCGGTGCCGGTGTATCTGGCCTATCCCGGGGAGCTAAGACAGAGCAAACGGGTGGCGGTGTTCAAGGATTTTGTGCTCAATGAAGTGATCGCCTACAGAAAAATAATGCGGGAAACCCAATAGTTTTACGTATTATAAAGGTTTTTGCTTTAGCTATGCATGTAGGTGATAGCGGTTATGCGTCGCATGTGGCGCTTTTTTCTTGAAAGCCACATTCGGTATACCTATATCACCTATCGAAGCAAGGCGGGTTCGCCCGCAGCGTTTCATACCTCCCTGTTGGACTTGGGCCGAGCTTAGCTCGGCCTTTTTTTTGCGGGCGCGCCTTTGGTTAAAGTTCTGATGCGGCGCGTCTGGCATCGCATGGCTTTGCAAGATTGCGCCCGCGCCGCGCCGGGATGCCCGCGCTTGTGACAGGGGGCGTTGCCCCCTCGCATCAAAGATGCTCACCCCCAGAGTATTTGCTGAAAAATAGAAGCCACTTTTGGTTTCTACTTTTTACAAATACTCAATAACACATGCCATAAGCACACCACGTCTGTCACGAAATTGCGCGCGGTGCATTTTCCCTATTTTCCCCGCTCTGTTTCCACGCTAACGTGATGAATATTTTTCAACGGAGACCGCTATGTCTGAACCCATTCAATCCCGCCTTGAAGCGCTGGGGATCACTTTGCCCGAGGCCCCCGCTCCGGCGGCCAATTATGTGCCCTATGTGCAATCGGGTAACCTTGTTTTTGTGTCCGGGCAAATCAGCGCCGGGCCGGAGGGGCTGATTTTGGGCCGTTTGGGCGAGGATATGGATGCCGAGGCGGGCTACGGGGCGGCGCGGAGCTGTGGGCTTTCGTTGATTGCGCAGTTGCGGGCGGCCTGTGCGGGCGACCTGGCGCGGCTGGTGCGGGTGGTGAAATTGAGCGGGTTTGTGAACTCGACGGCGGATTTCACGGAACAGCCTAAGGTGGTGAACGGCTGTTCGGACCTGATGGTGGAGGTTTTCGGCGACAAGGGCCGTCATGCCCGTGCTGCTGTCGGGGTTCCCAGCCTGCCTTTGGGCGTGGCGGTGGAGATAGAAGGGATTTTCGAGATTGCCTGAGCTCCCCCCCGCATTGCTGATTCCACCCGTGGCCCACAGGGGGTTGCACGGGAGAGATATTCCAGAGAACTCGCCCGCGGGATTTGCGGCGACCTTTGAGCGGGGCTATGGGATCGAGCTGGATGTGCAGATGTCAAGTGACGGCGAGGCCATGGTTTTTCATGATTACGAGCTTTCGCGCCTGACCGCCGAGAAAGGCCCTGTTCGTCAGCGTAGCGCGGCGGAGCTGGGGGCGATAACGCTTGCCAATGGCGAGGGGATTCCGACGCTGGAAAGCGTTCTGAAACTGGTCTCGGGGCAGGTGGGCGTGCTGGTGGAGATCAAGGATCAGGACGGCGCCCTGGGCCCCGACCTCGGGCCACTGGAGCAGCGGGTGGCCGAGGTGCTGAACGCATATCACGGGCCGGTGGCGGTGATGTCTCTCAACCCACACGCGATCTATCTGATGCAGGAACTGGCACCGAATGTGCCGCGCGGGCTGGTGACCAGCCCGTTTTCCCCCGAGCATTGGCCGCTGGTGCCCCGCGCCCGGGCTGATGAACTGGCGGAGATTCCCGATTTTGAAGCCTGCGGGGCGAGTTTTATTTCGCACCAGTTTCAGGCGCTCGATATGCCCGCGGTGAACCGGATTCGCCAAGGGGGTGACCCGGTGCTGAGCTGGACCATCCGCTCGGAAGACGAGGAATTTCAGGCGCGCCGACAGGCCGACAACATCACCTTTGAGGGGTATTTGCCCTGAGTAATGCGGCGTATGAAATCACCCTGATCAGCGGGCTGCACGAGGTGCGGGCCGAGGCTTGGGATGCGCTCAGCCATGGCAACCCGTTCACCACGCACCGGTTTTTGAAAGCGCTGGAGGATAGCGGTTCGGTGGGCGAGGGCACCGGCTGGGAGCCGCGCCATATGCTGGCCCATTTGGGTGGTAAGTTGGTGGGGGCGATGCCGCTTTACCTCAAATCCCACTCGCAGGGAGAGTATATTTTTGATTTCAACTGGGCCGATGCCTATATGCGCGCAGGGGGAGAATACTACCCCAAGCTGCAATCGGCGGTGCCGTTTACTCCCGCCACCGGCCCGCGCCTGCTGGCAAAAGACGCCGCCACAAAGCGGGCGCTCCTGCACGGGGCGGTGCAGTTGGCCAGGGAAAACAAGCTTTCATCCTTCCATATGACCTTTTGCACCGAGGCGGAATTTCGGCTCGGTGGTGAGATGGGGCTGATGCAGAGACTCAACCAGCAGTTTCACTGGGAAAATCGCGGCTATGCCTGCTTTGACGATTTCCTCGGCGCGCTCTCGTCACGCAAGCGCAAAAACATCCGCAAGGAGCGGGCGGCGGCGCAGGGGTTTGGCGGCGAGATTCTGGCACTGACGGGGGAGGAGATTCGCCCCGAACATTGGGA
>JALWPC010000277.1 GCA_026995265.1 Paracoccaceae bacterium | reverse complement strand
CGTGAATGTCTGACAGCAAATTTCCGGGGTGGCACGGCACGACGATTATCGGCGTGCGCAAGGGCGGCAAGGTGGTGATCGCCGGAGACGGGCAGGTGAGCCTTGGCAATACGGTGATTAAGGGCACCGCGCGCAAGGTGCGGCGGATCTCGCCCGGTGGCCATGAGATGATTTGCGGTTTTGCGGGCAGCACGGCGGATGCGTTTACGCTTTTGGAGCGGCTGGAGGCCAAGCTGGAGGCCTCGCCGGGGCAGTTGGCGCGGGCAAGCGTCGAGCTGGCCAAGGACTGGCGCACCGATAAATATCTGAAAAACCTTGAAGCGATGCTGATTGTGACCGATGGGGCGGACCTGTTCATCATCACCGGTGCCGGCGATGTGCTGGAGCCGGAAAACGATATTGCGGCGGTGGGTTCCGGCGGGAATTTTGCGCTGGCGGCGGCGCGGGCGTTAATGGACAGCGACAAGGACGCCGAGGAAATTGCGCGCAAGGCGATTACCATTGCCGCCGAAATTTGCGTGTTCACCAATGGCAATATGATTGTGGAAAGCCTCGATGCCTGATTTTCAGATGGACGATATTCGCGCCGCGGTGGCGGCCAATGTCATCACCGAGGCACAGGCGGCGCGCCTCAAGGTGTTTGCGGAAAGCCGCCAAGGCTACCGCGCCCATTTGCCCGAGGATGACGAACCCTTCGAGCTGTTCAAGGGCTTTGCCGAAATCTTCGTGACCGTCGGGCTGGGAATGCTGTTTAGCGGTATCATGGTCATGTCGGCGTTTTTTGGCAATTACTCATTGGTGCCGTTTGTGGGCGCCGCGCTCGCCTTTGGCGCGGCGTTTTATTTCACCAAAAGGCGGCGGATGAACCTGCCAAGCATTTGGCTGGCCACGGTTTTTGCGGGCAACCTCGCGGTGTTTGTCGGCACCTTCCTGATTGACCCGCTGGATCTATCCGGCCTTGAATACGCGGTGCTTTATGTCAGCCTGATCGGCATGGCGGCCATGGCGGGGTGGTTTATGCTCTTCAAACTGCCCTTCTCGATGTTCCTGTTTGGCCTCTTCGGCCTTGGCACCGCCCTGGCCATAGCCGCGATTATCTCGCCCAATGTGATAGATTTTCTGAACCTGCGCCAAGGGCTGTTCAACCTCAACACCCAGAGCTTTTTTCCGCTGGCCACGCTGGGCTTTGGCATGGCCGCCTTTGCCCTTGCCATGGTGTTTGACATGCGCGACCCGCACCGCGTCAGCCGCTTTGCCGCCTCGGGCTTCTGGCTGCACGTGCTGGCGGCGGTGGCGATTGTCAACACCATGGGCATGACCCTTTACAGCAGCGGCCAATATGGGCTGACCGCCGCCGCCCTCGGGCTGATCTCGCTCATCGCGCTGATCATCGACCGGCGCTCGTTCCTAACGGCGGGCATTCTTTACATGGCCTACCTGCTCTATGCGGTGTTTGAAGGCAATGGCGGCTTTGGGGCGCTGATGTCCACGCTCCTTATCCTTGGCGTGTTCATCACCGTGCTGGGCACATGGTGGGCCCCGATCCGCGCCGCCATTATGAACACCCTGCCGGATTTCCCGCTCAAAAAGCGCCTCCCCCCTTATGTGGAAAAAGCATGACCAACCTAACCCCCCGTGAAATCGTTTCCGAGCTTGACCGCTTTATCATCGGCCAGAATGACGCCAAGCGCGCCGTGGCGGTGGCCCTGCGCAACCGCTGGCGGCGGCGGCGCCTGCCTGAAAACCTGCGCGACGAGGTTTACCCGAAAAACATCCTGATGATCGGGCCAACCGGTGTCGGCAAAACCGAAATTTCGCGGCGGCTGGCCAAGCTTGCCAATGCGCCGTTTCTGAAGGTCGAGGCCACCAAGTTTACCGAGGTGGGCTATGTGGGCCGCGATGTGGAGCAGATCGTGCGCGACCTTGTGGACAGCGCCATTCTGATGACCCGCGCGCAAATGCGCGAGGAGGTGGAGGCCAAAGCCTATAACGCCGCCGAGGAGCGGGTGATTGACGCGCTGGCTGGCACGGATGCCCGCGCCCAGACCCGCGACATGTTCCGCAAAAAGCTGCGCGACGGGTTGCTGGATGAAAAAGAGATCGAGCTGGAGCTGGCCGACACCTCCAACCCGCTGCAAATGATGGACATCCCCGGCCAGCCCGGGGCGGGCATGGGGATGCTGAACCTCGGCGATATGTTCGGTTCCGCCTTTGGCGGCCGCACCAAAAAGCGCAAGGTGAAGGTGGCGGACAGCTATAAACTGTTGATCGCCGAAGAAGCCGACAAGCTTCTGGATGAAGAGGTGGTCAACAAGAACGCCATTGAGGCGGTGGAGCAGCACGGCATTGTTTTTCTCGACGAGATCGACAAGGTCTGCGCGCGGTCTGATGCCCGGGGCGGCGATGTCTCCCGCGAGGGGGTGCAGCGCGACCTGCTGCCGCTGATCGAGGGCACCACCGTTTCCACCAAATACGGGCCGGTGAAAACCGACCATATCCTGTTTATCGCCTCCGGGGCCTTCCACATTGCCAAGCCCAGCGACCTGCTGCCGGAGCTTCAGGGGCGTTTGCCCATTCGGGTGGAACTTCGGGCGCTGACCGAAGAGGATTTTGTGCGGATTCTCACCGAAACCGACAACGCCCTTACCCTGCAATACACCGCCCTGATGGCCACCGAAGAGGTGGAGGTGGAGTTTACGCCAGAGGGCATTGCCGCGCTGGCCAAAATTGCCGCCGAAGTGAATCAGTCGGTGGAAAATATCGGCGCGCGGCGGCTTTATACGGTTCTGGAACGGGTGTTCGAGGAGCTCAGCTTCGAGGCCCCCGACCGAAGCGGCGACCACATCACCGTGGATGCCGGATTTGTAGAGAAACACCTCGGCGAGCTTAGCCGCAGCAGTGATATTTCACGCTATGTGCTTTGACAACCTGAAGTGTATCTTTTAACCATTGCTTGCGCATAAACCCGAGAGTAGACTTGAGTCGATTCTTCAACCAGTAGGAAAGAACGTTATGAAAAAACACATTTTATTAGCCACAACCGCCCTGACCATCGGCTTTGCGGCGCCGGTGATGGCGCAAGACGATTTTGCCGGATTCTCCGACGGAATCATCAGCATGATGCAAAGTCAGGGGGCAACCGTTACCTTTGATCAGCGCAATGTCGGGGCAGATGGCTCGGTGGAGTTGGTCGGGTTCAGGCTGGCAGCCCCGAATGATGAGATGATCGTAACCGCTGACTGGGTCAAAGGCGTGCCTTCGGCCTCTACCCCGGGGCAGGTGTCCTTTACACTGTCGCCCTCGGCTACGGTCACCATCAACGACCCGCAAACCGGCGAACACGTGATCAACATCTCCAATAGCGGCCTTGTGGTTACGCTGGACGGGATCACCAGCGGCCAAGACGCGCCGGTGCTGAACTTTTCGGTGATGGCCGATAGTCTCGAAATCGCCTCCGGCAATCCGGATGACCCGATTATCAAAGCACTGGACGTGACTTTTGCAAACCTGAGCCAGACGGTTTCGTTAACACAAGCCACCAAGCTGCTAAGCGGTGTCACCGGCATTTCCGGTCTCGATATGACCTATGATATTGACAACGGGCCGGATGGCCAAATTGCTGCCAACGGGCAGGTTGCCGACCTGAAGGCGGCTTTTCAGGTTATCGCAGATGACAGTCAACAGAATATCATTAAATACCTGTCAGGAGCTACAACCGCATTTCTGGAAATCAGCGCCGGCGCCTCTACGAGCAGTGGAAAGCTCGACAATGCGGATGCACGCATTTCCTACACGGCCTCGTCTGCCGGCACCAATATTGTGGCGCGGGCCGAGAATGGTTACCTGAATATCACTGAAGAGTTAGGAAACACCCATTATTCCTTCAGCGAATTCAATGCAGGTGGTATGCCGTTGCCTCCGTTTGATGTGTCGCTGGACCAGTTCCGCATCAACCTTTCCACGCCAACCGTTGACCATGGCAGCTTTGAGCCCGCCAATGCCGAGGTCGCGATGCGTAATGTTGTGGTGTCCGATTCGATTTACGATATGTTTGACCCCGCGCAAAACATCACCCGCAGCCCGGTGAATGTGGTGGTCAATCTGGATGCCAATGTGCAGCCCGCGATTGACTGGGCCAACCCCGAAGCAGCGATGAGCGGCAACCCCGCCGATGTGGGGGCGGTTCAGGATATTACCATCAACGAAGTGCTGATCACCGCAGGCGGCGCTGAAATCACCGCTGAAGGCGGCGCGACCATTGATAATTCGATGGGCTTCCCCTTCCCAACGGGCAAGGTCACCATTACAGCCTCGGGCGTGCAGGCGCTGGTCAACGGGCTGGTGGCCATGGGGCTGGTGCCGCAAGACCAGGCCGGCATGATGATGGGCATGATGATGGCCTTTGCGCGGCCCGGCGACAATGCCGACGAGTTTATCTCGGATATCGAGTTCTCGCCCCAGGGCATTACCGCCAACGGCACGCCACTGCCGATGTAAGGCGCACGAACCGCAATCAACAAGGGCCGCAACCTATTTGCGGCCCTTTTTTCTGAGATA
This sequence comes from Paracoccaceae bacterium, assembly GCA_026995265.1. Classification (GTDB taxonomy): domain Bacteria; phylum Pseudomonadota; class Alphaproteobacteria; order Rhodobacterales; family Rhodobacteraceae; genus UBA3077. The sequence continues at coordinate 16,191 of JALWPC010000277.1, read as the reverse complement.
GACATAATAGGCCCCGCCGCCGCCGTGGCGCGCATGGGCCGCGCTGATATTAAGGATCATCGGGTGCATATCCGGCGCATCGAGCCATTGGGGCAAAGCGTGGCGCAGCACCCCGTTGCGGGTGGGCATAATGCCGGTTTCCTCCCGCGTGGTGCGGCCCTTGCCGGTGATCACCAGCACCAGCCTTAGCCCGCGCGCGTGGCAGGACAAGATAAACCCGCGCAACGCCCCGTGGGCCTGCGCTGCGGTCATCCCGTGCAGGTCAATCCGGGCCTCGGGGGCTTTTTTGCCCTTGCGCAATTGCTCGTGGGTGCGCTTGTCCAGCCCGTGCGGGGCGCGGGTGAGCGGTTGCATCGGGTCGGTGGCCAGATCGAGGCGCAGGCGGGGTTCCGGCCGGCCCTTCATGGTAAAGGGTTTGATCGGGCGCGGGGTTTTTACCTCGGGGCGTTTAGGCTTGGCCTGCGGGGCGGGCATGGCGTAGCTCACCGCGTGCAAGGGCCTCGTCGATTTTTTGACCATCTCCCACAGCTTCTGGTCCTCTTCCGAGAGGGTTTTTCTGTGGCGCGCCATGGGTTATTGCCCCCGAAGACGGGCCGCGGTGGCGTTGGGCACAAGGGTGATCATCTCGCCCGAATAGCGGATGAGCCCGGCTTTGTCACCCGCCGCCTTGCCCGAGCCATAGAAAATATCCGCCCGCTGCGCCCCGTTCACCGCGCTGCCGGTATCCTGCGCCACCATAAGCTGGCGCAGCGCATTTTCTCCGGCGGTCATGTCTATCCACACCGGCGCACCCAGCGGGGTGTAACGGTCATCCACCGCCACCGAGCGCAGCGGGGTAAGCGGCACATTCATGGCCCCAATGGGGCCGAGGCTATCGGGAATATCGAGTTCCCGAAAAAAGATGAACGACGGGTTATGCTGCAAGGCCTGCGCTGCCGCCTCGGGGTGGGCTGCCGCCCATGCCCGAATGCCCTGCATACTGGCCTCTGCCGGGGTGAGCACCCCCTGCCGGACAAGCGCGCGCCCCACCGAGCGGTAACGCCGCCAGTTGCGCCCTGCAAAACCCACCCGCATGATGCTGCCATCGTCCAGAACGATCCGCGCCGCCCCCTGCACATGCACAAAAAACGCATCCACGCGGTTATCCAGCCAGACCAGCTCCAGCCCCCGCCCCGCCAACGCGCCGTTTTCTATCTCGGCGCGGGTGCTGTAGGCCACGCCGGTTTGCACCTCGGGGGGAAGCCGGTAAAGCGGAAAGCGATAGGTTTCGGTTGGATGGCGCGACCCGTGCAGTTCGGGCTCGTAATAGCCGGTAAACAGCGCGCGGGAACCGGTGCTGATGCGCACCGGCGTAAAGTTTTGCTCGAAAAACGCCCGTGCAGGGCCGGGGCCGGCCTTGGCCAGGGCGCAAACCTTGTCCCAATCGCGCACCGGAATTGCCGGGGTGGCGCGGATATGCGCACAGCTTCGGGCAAAGGCGCGCAATGCGGGAGTGGGGTCATCCTCCTCCCATCCGGCAATATCGTCAAACGAAAGCCGCGTATAGCTGGCCGCGCTCACACCCGCAGGCAGGCAAAGCGCCACCAGTGCCATAATATAACGGGCAAACCCCATTATTCATCGGTGGCGACCAGCAACCAGTTCGGGTTGTCGGTGCCCATCAGGCGCGCAAACGTCCAGATATTGGTCTGGCGTTTGATCTCGCTGGCCGATCCTTCCACCACGTTGCCATCGCTATCCTTCACCACCGAGGTCAGCTCCCCGACAAAGCGCATGGTGATCTCGCCTTCGTTTTCCTTGGCATCGAACCGGGCGGATTTCAGGGAAATCTCCCGCACGCCGATAAAGGTGGCATCTACGGTATAGCCCTTGTCCTCACGCGCGTGAATGGCTCTGGAAAAGCTCTCGTAAATATCCGGGGCCAACAGGCTTTCCAAAAGTTTGAGGTCGCCCTGTTCAAAGGCCATGATGATCATCTCGTAGGCCTGCCGTGCGCCCGCCACGAATTCACGCACGCTAAACCCGTGCTCCACCCGCTTCATTTCGGCCAAAGCACGGCCGGTGGGGCTGTCAATTTCGGCAAAATCCGCAATGTCCGGGTCTTCGGTGCCGTCTATCACCTTTAAATGCCGGGTGTTTTTGCCCGGTCTGGTGTCCAGCTTAGGCTCGAACCCGTCGCGCGTGCCCAGCACAGAGAGTAGCCGTATGACCAGAAACACAACCACAACTGCCAGAAACAGAAGTTGAATCAGACTTGATCCCATAATGTGCGCCTTTTTCCACCTATTTTCACCCCGCTATGGCATTGGGGCCGTTGCCGCCTTATGTAAGCATTGTAGTGCCGCGAGTCTATGGGCTGAGCGTGGCAAAAATGCGAGGTAAGCGAAATGTGGTTGTTTTTCATTCTGGTCGGGGTGCCGGTCATAGAAATCGGGCTGTTTATCCAGCTTGGCGGTTTTCTGGGCCTCTGGCCCACGCTTGCCATTGTAGTGGCCACGGCGCTGCTCGGCTCGGTGCTGCTGCGCAGCCAGGGGCTATCCACGCTCGAAGAGCTGAAACGCACCGCCGAAACCGGCCGGAACCCGGCGGGCCCGCTGGCCAATGGCGCGCTTATTCTGGCGGCGGGGCTGTTACTGCTCACCCCCGGGTTTTTCACCGATAGCGTGGGGTTTTTGCTGATGGTGCCGCCCGTGCGCGCGCTGCTGATCAGATGGATCGCCACGCGGGCGCAGATGAAGATTTACGCCAGCGCCGCCAACAGTCCGCAGGCCCCGGACATCATAGATGGTGAATTCGAGATCATAGACGATGAAAAGCGCGGCGATTCCGGCTGGACGAGGCACCCTTGATATTGTGGCCCGCGCCAAGACCTGCTATGCGGGAGTGTGTTTTTGACCAACGAGGATTGACAGATGGCAGATGAAGCCAAACCCGCCGCAGCCCCGCAGCCCGGCCAGGTGCCCCCGCAGCCCATTTTGAAGGTTCTGACCCAATATGTGCGCGACATGAGCTTTGAAAATGTGGCCGCCCAAAAGGGCAAAGCCCCGCAAGCCCAGCCGAATTTCAACGTGCAGGTGGGCCTGGATGCACAAAAAAAGGCCGACAAGCATTTTGAGGTGGTGATCAAACTTCAGGTGAAAGCCACAGCCGAAGAAGACACATTGTTTATTCTGGAAATCGAATATGCGGGCCTGTTCGAAATAGATAATGTGGCCGAACAGCAAATGCACCCGTTCCTGCTGATCGAGTGCCCACGGCAAATCTTCCCCTATCTGCGCCGAATCGTCAGTGACATTACCCATGATGGCGGTTTCCCGCCGCTGAATCTGGATACCATAGATTTCCTGGGCCTTTACCAGCAGGAACTCCAGCGCCGCGCCCAAGCCGAGGCCGCAGCCGCCCCTAAAAACTAGCACTTTAACTCCGGTGCTAAAGCACCGGACCGCGCCTCGCTGCGCTCGGTGGCGGCGCGTCAGTCATCGCGCCTGAAGCCAGATCCCACCCGCGCCGCGCTGCAACCGTAGTGCTTGTGGCCAATGCCGAGGGGGCGCTGCCCCCGCTTCGCTCCCCCGGAGTATTTTTGAAAAATAGAAGCTGGATAGACTTCTATTTTTCAAAAATACTCTGGGGTGAATGCGCTTGCGCAGAGGGGCAAAGCCCCTATTGGAGCTTGCAACACGCACGCACGGTTGAAGGCGGCGCGGGCGAGACCTCGCCACACGCACATACCGTCACGCGCCGCCACCGAAACACATCCGTGACTAAATATTCCAAAGCGATTCGCCATCCAAAGTATTGATAAATTCAAGGTGTGCGGCGGATTCTTCATCCGTAATTCGGCTTGCCAGAAGCTTTGGTCGCTCGGGCGGTATGTAATCCCCTCCCGGCGTATTTTCTTGGGTGCTTTGCACCACTTTCAGAGCAAAACCCGGCTGGCGGCCGCCGATCAGCTCCAGATACACCTCCGCCAGAATTTCCGAGTCGAGCAGGGCGCCGTGCAGGGTGCGGTTGGAATTATCTATGCCAAAGCGGCGGCAAAGAGCGTCGAGCGAGTTTTGCGCGCCTGCGTATTTTTTACGGGCGATGGCGAGGGTGTCCAGCGCTCGGTCTTCTGGAATTTGTGGGTGTTTACACCATTCCAGTTCGGCATTCAGGAACTTCATATCAAAGGCGGCGTTATGGATGATCAACCTGGAATCCTGTATGAAATCAAGAAATTCCTGGGCAATTTGGGCAAAAACCGGCTTGTCGGAAAGAAACGCCGAACTCAGCCCATGCACGGCAAATGCCTCGGCGGGCATGTCGCGCTCGGGGTTAATATATTGGTGATAAACCTCGCCTGTCGGCATGTGGTTTAAGAGCTCCACCGCGCCGATTTCCACAATCCTGTCTCCTGTAACCGGGTCCAGCCCTGTGGTCTCGGTATCCAGCACGATCTCACGCATCTTCCTGCTCCAGCTTATCAATGAGGGCTTTTACCTCGGCTTTAGTATGGTCCTTACCATGAGAGGTATCGAAGACAAAATCGGCCAACGCTCGTTTTTCCCTATCCGGCATTTGCCGTGCCAGAATGGCTGAAAGGAGTGCTTCGCTCATTGAGCCGCGCGCCCGTATTCGCTGGCGCTGCACCTCCTCCGGCGCGGTGACCACAAGCACATAATCCATCCAGCTTTCGGCATTGGTTTCAAACAGCATCGGAATGTCAAACACTATCACCGCGCTGTCTTTATGCGCCGCATGGAATTTCTGCCGGCGGTCAAAAAGCAGCGGGCGCATCACGGCTTCGATTTTTTCAAGCAAGGTTTCATCTTTGGCGATTTCTGTTTTAAGCACATCCCGGTCCACAAAACCCTGTCTGGTGGCGGCGGGCACCAATGCGCCAATCGGGGCCACAGCAGCACCGCCGCGTTCATAGAGCCTGTGCACCTCGGCATCCGCATCCCACACCGGCACGCCTAAATCACGAAAAAAAGCCGCCGTGGTGGATTTGCCCATGCCGATTGAGCCGGTCAGGCCGAGTTTGATGCTCATCGGCCCAGCACAGCCATGCGCAACCCGTCATCCACTTCGGGACGATGGTCAAACCACAACTCGAACCCGGGAACCCCCTGGTGCAGGAGCATGCCAAGCCCGTCAACGGTTTGCAGCCCCAGCGCGGCGGCGCTTTCCAGAAAAGGCGTGATCAGCGGGGCATAGACCAGATCGGTGACCGTGGCCGCTTTCGGGGCCGAATCAAGGCTGATGTGCAGGTCCGGCTGACCCTGCATCCCCAATGATGTGGTGTTGACAATGGTCATGGCCCCATCGACCGCATCCGAGGCGCGGTTCCAATCCACCACCTGGACCTTGGCGCCGAAATGATCTGCCATTAGTTGTGCACGCTGGCGGGTGCGGTTGGCAAGGCGAAGCTCACTAACCCCTTCAGACAAGAGGGCAGACACCACAGCACGAGCCGCGCCGCCAGCACCAAGCACAAGCGCGGGGCCGGAGCGGGCATCCCAGCCTGGCGCATTTTGGCGCATATTCTGAATAAATCCGTAACCGTCTGTGTTATCACCGCGAATTGAACCGTCATCCTTAAAAGTGATGGTGTTGACCGCCCCAATCAACGCGGCGCGATCGGTCACGCTATCCGCCAGACCCAGCATGGAAACCTTATGGGGGATGGTGATATTCACCCCCTTGAAGCCAAGTCGCGGCAAAGAGCGGATACCAGCAACAAAATCCGACGTCCCTAAATCGATCGGAATATAATACCCTCTTATTCCGTATCTTTTCAACCAATAATTGTGCATTAGCGGTGATCGACTATGGTCAATCGGGGAGCCTACAACACCGGCCAGCAGGGGCGGTTTATGTTCGGTCAGGTTTGACAAATGCCTTTTCCTCGTAAAAATTCCAAAACTTCCAAGAGGGGCAAGCCCAATATACTAAAATAATCCCCTTTGACCGATAAAAACAACTGTGAACCGAGGGATTCCAGCTTATATCCGCCAACTGTTGTAAATAGGTCATGGCCTGTTTTGGCCAGATATGTATCCAGAAAAGACGGGCTGAAATCCCGCATTGTCAACTCTGCGCGGCCAATATGGCGCCAGATGGGTATGCCTTTTTCATAGACCACCACTGCCGAAAAAAGCAGGTGCGATTGCCCGCGAAGGGTTTTAAGCTGGGTTTTTGCCTCTTCTACGCTGTTTGGCTTATCAAATATTTTACCTTTATAGACAAGGATCTGATCCGCTCCCAGCACCATCCGGTCGGGGAATTTGTTGGCCACCCGCCGTGCTTTCATATCCGCAAGGGCATCTGCCACATCCCGCGGCAGGGCGTTTTGCGCCAGGAGCGATGCTTTAATGGCGGCTTCATCTATACGTGCGGGATGACATTCTATATCCAGCCCCGCATTTTGCAGCAGGTCGCGCCGCGTGGTGGATTGTGAGGCAAGAAGCAGGGCTAGAGTCAAAACGGAGCTCCGGTGCATGAAATTGTGGATAACTTAAAACTGTCTACAAGGGTGCAAAATATAGCCGATTCTATCATGGTTTTTCTGATTTTCTACAAGACTTATTCATTGTGAAGAAAAATTTACGTGATTTGTTTTTTTGTTAAAAAGAATTGGATTTTCTAACAATTTCAAACCCCGTGCTCAAATGCCGCCGTGGATAACCCGGGGGAGTGAATTTCAATTATGGTAATCCCCGTGATTCATATGTATCAACTACCAAAACAACTTTTCTTAAATTTTATATTTAAGAAGGAATGGACCAAAGCACATGCCCGAACAGAAAAAATTGCTGAAAGCCCTTGCAGGGAAGAGCCAGAAAGTGCCTCCGGTTTGGATTATGCGCCAGGCGGGGCGGTATTTGCCGGAATATCGCGCTGTGCGCCAGAACGCGGGCGGGTTTCTGGACCTGTGCTATAACCCCGATTTTGCCACAGAAGTAACCTTGCAGCCGATACGCCGCTTTGGCTTTGACGCGGCTATTCTGTTTGCGGACATATTACTGCTGCCGCAAGCGCTGGGCATGACGCTTTGGTTTGAAACCGGCGAAGGGCCGCGGCTGGAGCCGGTAACCAATATGGCCGAGATCAACAGGCTGAAACCGGTTGACGCAATTCATGAAACCTTGGCTCCGGTTTACGAAACCGTAAAACGGCTTTCGGCGGACCTGCCCGACGAAACCGCGCTGATCGGTTTTGCCGGGGCACCCTGGACGGTGGCCACCTATATGGTCGCGGGCCGGGGCACGCCGGATCAGGGGCCGGCGCGGCGGATGATGTATCAGTCACCGGCCGATTTTCAGGCGCTGATCGATCTCGTGACCGATGCAACCATTGAATACCTCGCCAAACAGGTGGAGGCCGGTGCCGAGGTGGTGAAGCTGTTTGACAGTTGGGCCGGGGCGCTTTCCGGCACGGCTTTTGAGCAATACGCGCTGAAACCGGCGGTGAAAATTGCCACCGAGCTGAAAAAACGCTTTCCGGCGCTGAAATTTATAGCCTTTCCGCGCGGGGTGGGCGGCGGCTATGCTACTTTTGCCGATGCGGGCGTGTTTGACGGGCTGGCGCTGGACAGCGCGGTGCCTGCCCAATGGGCACGGGATAATCTGCAAAACAAGCTGGCGGTGCAGGGCAATCTTGACCCCATGCATATGGTGACCGGTGGCGATATGCTTGTTTCCGAAACCCGCCGCCTGCTCGATATTCTGGGCGATGGCCCCTATATCTTCAATCTCGGCCACGGGATCACGCCAGACGGCAAGCCGGAGAATATCGAGAAAATGCTCAAGGTTATCAGAGGGTAAGCCGATGGGAGATTTTTTGCTCGAATGGTATTTCTGGATTAAAGCCCTGCATGTGATGTCGGTGATCAGCTGGATGGCGGGCATGTTTTACCTGCCGCGGGTGTTTGTCTATCACGCGGAACGGGCCGAGGTGGGTTCGCAAATGTCGGAAACCTTCAAAGTGATGGAATACAAGCTGATGCGGGTGATCATTAACCCTGCGATGATCGCGACCTGGACCTTTGGCCTGTTGATGGTGTTTACCCCCGGGGTGATCGACTGGAGCCAAATCTGGCCCTGGGTCAAAGCGGCCGCGGTGCTGACCATGAGCGGTTTTCACGGCTGGCTCTCGGCGCGGCGCAAGGAATTTGCGCGGGATGAAAACACCCGAACAGGGCGCGCTTACAGACTGGCCAACGAAGTGCCAACCCTGCTGATGATCGTTATTGTGATCATGGTAATTGTTAAGCCGTTCTGAGGGCCTGTTTGACAAATACCCGCCATTCAGGCTAAGACACAACAAGCACGGGCTGTTCTGGCCCGAAATGTGCTTTCCCAACACATGGTTATCAGGCCACACCGGCCACACAGGAAGTTTATTATGGACGATTTATCGACAATCGAGCGGCTGTCTTTGGCTGATCTCAAAGCCAAAAAGCCCTCTGACATTCTTAAGATGGCTGAAGTGCTCGAAATAGATAACGCCTCGACCATGCGCAAGGGCGAGATGATGTTTTCGGTGCTCAAAGAGTTGGCCGAAGACGGGGTGGAAATTTCCGGTGATGGCGTGCTGGAAATCCTGCAAGACGGCTTTGGCTTCCTGCGCTCGCCGGAGGCCAATTATCTGGCGGGGCCGGATGATATTTATGTTTCGCCGGAGATGATCCGAAAGTTTTCCATGCGCACCGGCGATACGGTTGACGGCATTATGCAGGCCCCAAACGAAAACGAGCGCTATTTTGCGCTGGTCAAACCAACGTTGATCAACTTTTCGGACCCGGCCGAAGCCAAGCACAAAATCCATTTCGATAACCTTACGCCGCTTTACCCGGATGAACGCATCAAGCTGGAGATCGAAGACCCGACGATCAAGGATAAAACCGCGCGGGTGATCGACCTTGTCGCCCCCATTGGCAAGGGGCAACGCAGCCTGATCGTGGCCCCGCCGCGCACCGGTAAGACCATGATTTTGCAGAATATTGCCCATTCTATCGCGGCAAACCACCCCGAGTGCTACCTGATCGTTTTGCTGGTGGACGAGCGCCCCGAAGAGGTGACGGATATGCAACGTTCGGTGCGCGGCGAGGTGGTGTCCTCGACCTTTGACGAGCCCGCTACCCGCCACGTGGCTGTGGCGGAAATGGTGATCGAGAAGGCTAAACGTTTGGTCGAGCATAAGCGCGATGTGGTGATTCTGCTCGACAGCATCACCCGTCTTGGCCGCGCCTTTAACACCGTGGTGCCCAGCTCCGGCAAGGTGCTCACCGGCGGTGTGGATGCCAACGCATTGCAACGCCCGAAGCGGTTTTTTGGGGCGGCTCGCAAAATCGAGGAGGGCGGCTCGCTGACCATCATTGCCACAGCGCTGATCGACACTGGCTCGCGCATGGACGAGGTGATTTTCGAGGAGTTCAAGGGCACCGGTAACTCGGAAATTGTGCTGGATCGCAAGGTGGCTGACAAGCGGGTTTATCCGGCGATTGACATCATGAAATCGGGCACCCGCAAAGAGGACCTTCTGGTGGAAAAATCCGAACTCACCAAGCTGTTTGTGCTGCGCCGGATTTTGAACCCGATGGGCACGACCGACGCCATAGAGTTTCTGCTTAGCAAGCTCAAGCAAACCAAAACAAACAGCGATTTCTTTGATTCAATGAACGCTTAATAACTATAAATCAAATGGTTACATGGAAAACGCCGATACGATATTTGCCCTTGCCAGCGCGCGGGGGCGCGCCGGTGTAGCGGTGGTGCGGGTCTCTGGCCCGCGGGCGTTTTCTTGTGTTTCGCTGTTGGCGGGGCACTTGCCACCGCCGCGCAAAGCTACGCTTTGCACGCTGAAAGACGGGGGCAAACCGCTTGATCAGGCTTTGGTGCTGGTCTTTGAAAAAGGCGCGAGTTTTACCGGTGAAGAGGTGGCGGAATTCCACCTTCATGGAGGTGTGGCCGTTGTGCAATCGGTGCTGTCTGTTTTGTCCGGAATCGAGGGTTTGCGCACAGCAGAGGCCGGGGAATTTACACGCCGCGCGTTGGAAAACAATCGCATGGACCTGCCGCAGGTCGAGGGGCTGGCGGATTTGATCGAGGCAGAAACCGAAGCGCAACGCAAACAGGCGTTTCAGGTTATGCAGGGCGCTTTAAGCAAAAAATGTGATCTCTGGCGCTCTGATCTGATTCGCGCTATGGCGCTTCTGGAGGCGGTGATCGATTTCGCGGATGAAGATGTTCCGGTGGATGTGGCACCGGAGGTGAAAACACTTTTGATGTCGGTGCGGGCGGGGTTGTTGGAGGAAATTTCCGGCCACAAGGCTTCGGAGCGCATTCGGGACGGATTCGAGGTGGCTTTGGTTGGCGCGCCCAATATTGGCAAGTCAACGCTTTTAAATGCGATAGCAGGAAGAGATGTGGCAATCACTTCAGAAGTTGCCGGCACCACCCGCGATGTGATCGAAGTGCGTTTGGATCTGAAAGGTCTGCCCGTTACCATTCTGGACCTGGCGGGTATTCGCGAAAGTCAGGATATGGTGGAATCCCTCGGGATAGACCGCGCCAGGCAGCGGGCAAATCAGGCGGATATTCGGGTGTTTTTGGTAGAGCACAAAACCAATGCGGAAAATCTTGGCGTTGAACGCAGAAAAGGTGATATTATCGTGTTCGGAAAAAGTGATTTGGGTGATTCTGAAGGGCTGTCGGTCTCGGGATTGACGGGGGCCGGTATCGAGATATTGCTTGAACGGCTTGGAGACGAAATAGCGGATCGGGTAGGCGGTTCCAGCTCAATAATACGGCAAAGACACCTGGAAGCTATTGAAAAGGCTAAAAAAAATATAGATTCAGCCCTGGAACGTCTGGATGTTGATAGCTCGTATAGTGAACTGACCGCCGCAGATGTTCGATTCGCGATTTTAGCGCTTGATAGCCTGATTGGGCGTGTAGATGTAGAGCACGTGCTCGGAGAAATCTTTGCCGGATTTTGTATTGGGAAGTGAGGATGTTTCACGTGAAACAATATGACATCATCGTAGTGGGCGGAGGCCATGCGGGCGTAGAAGCTGCACATGCCGCTTTTCGCATGGGGTGCTCTGTGGCGCTTGTTACCCATAGCTTTGCAAAAATTGGCGAGATGTCGTGTAACCCCGCCATCGGCGGATTGGGCAAAGGGCATCTGGTGCGCGAGATTGATGCGCTTGATGGGCTTATGGGGCGCGCGGCCGATCTTGCGGGCATTCAATTCCGCCTATTGAACCGGCGCAAAGGTCCGGCCGTGCGGGGGCCCCGCACACAAGCTGACAGAAAAGCCTATCGGGCGGCCATGCAAAGCATGGTTTCCGGATTAGACGGGCTCGATATAATCGAAGACGAGGTTACAGACCTGATAGAGGCATCAGGGCGCGTTACCGGTGTGCGTCTGAAAGAAGATGCGACGCTCGCAAGTCAGGCGGTAATTCTTACCACAGGCACGTTTCTGCGCGGTGTTATCCATATCGGTGACCAGCGACAAGCTGGCGGCAGAATGGGCGATAAGCCATCTACAGCGTTGGCAGACCGGATAGATGCTTTGGGTATTGCCTTGGGGCGGCTGAAAACCGGAACACCGCCGCGGTTGGACGGCCGCACGATTGACTGGTCAATGCTCGATCGTCAGGAGGCGGATGAGGAACCGGAGTTGTTTTCATTCTTGTCGACCAGGCCCGCTTTGCGCCAGGTGACCTGTGGAATCACCCATACGAACGCGCGTACCCACAATATTATCCGCCGAAACCTGGGCCGTTCCGCTATGTATGGTGGTATGATTTCAGGTGTCGGGCCCCGCTATTGTCCGTCTATTGAAGATAAAATTACGCGGTTTGCAGACAAGGATTCGCACCAGATATTTTTGGAACCTGAAGGGTTGGATGACCACACGATCTATCCAAACGGAATTTCAACCTCACTTCCGCTGGATGTTCAGGTCGATTATGTAAATTCGATCAAGGGCCTCGAAAATGCTAAAATAATTCAGCCTGGCTACGCGATTGAATACGATTATGTGGACCCGCGGAGTCTGACGCCCGCGCTTGAGGTTAAATCCGCACCTGGCTTATATCTGGCGGGACAAATCAATGGCACCACCGGATATGAAGAGGCCGCTGCGCAGGGATTGTATGCCAGCCTGTGCGCGGCCTGCAAGATCAGGGGACTGGAAGCACCAGCTATAGACAGGACCAACAGCTATATTGGTGTGATGGTTGACGACCTTGTCACCAAGGGGGTTCAGGAACCCTACCGGATGTTCACTTCTCGGGCGGAATATCGGCTCTCTTTGCGCGCCGATAACGCGGACCAACGCCTCACACCGCTTGGCATGAGCGTAGGTATCGTGGGGCCAGAGCGGGCCAGGCTATTTGAACACAAGATGGATCAGCTCGATAAGGCCAGGGAAATATGTAATGCGCTGAGCCTGTCTTCGAGAGACGCCAAAGAAAATGGATTTGCGGTTAGTCAGGATGGCAAGCCGCGCTCTGCGATGTCTTTGCTTTCCCAAAGGGGAATTGATTTTGATCAGTTGCTTCGGGTTTGGCCGCATCTGAAGGATATAGAACCCAAAATTCGTGCGCAATTGAGCGCCGATGCTATTTATGCCTCCTATGTTGGTCGGCAGGAAAAGGCTATATCCGCTCTTCGCAAGGATAAAAACCACAAAATTCCGAGGGATTTTGACTATCGGGAGGTTTCCGGGCTTTCAAAAGAGCTATGCGAAAAACTGGAGCGTATTCGGCCGGAAACCCTGGATCAAGCCAATCGCATCGAGGGGATGACGCCGTCGGCTCTATTTGTTTTACTTTCTCATGTGAAAATCAAGGCTCTGAAGAATGCAAGCTGACCGAGAGTCTTTTGCAAACCGGTTCTATGTTTCACGTGAAACATTGGCGATGTTTGATACCTATGCTGCGCTATTGAACAAATGGAACCCGAAGATTAACCTTGTGTCGCGCAAAACACTGACCGATTTATGGCATCGCCATTTTGCAGATTCGGCACAACTTCTACAACATATAGATGCTGAATACAAAAGTTGGCTAGATTTTGGGTCTGGTGCAGGGTTTCCAGCCCTCGTGGTTGCGGCCCTGGCAAAGGAAAAACGGCCGGATACACGTTTTACCCTCGTCGAAAGCGACCACCGAAAAGCCGCCTTTTTAATGACCGTTTCAAGCGCACTTGGGGTGAATGCGGATATTGTTACCCATAGGATAGAAACTCTTCAAACGCAAAATGCGGATGTTATATCCGCGCGTGCCGTTGCGCCCCTGGACCAACTCCTGAAATGGGCCGCTCCGCATGCGCATAAATCCACCGTTTTGCTGTTTCCCAAAGGGAATAGTTACGAATCTGAATTGACCATGGCCCGAAAGCATTGGCATATAGGGGCAGAGATAATCCCGAGCGTGACCGATTCCAGCTCTGTGATTCTGAAAATTAAGGATTTTGAGCGTGTCAGCTAATAGCCCCCATATTATTGCCGTTTCCAACCAAAAAGGCGGGGTGGGCAAAACCACAACGGCCATAAACCTTGGCACCGCATTGGCGGCCGTTGGCCGTAAAGTGTTGATAATAGACCTTGATTCTCAAGGCAACGCCTCTACCGGCCTTGGGGTTTTCCCCGAAAACCGAGAGCTGACAACCTATGATCTGCTTTTGGGCGAGGCCCCATTGGCCGATGTGTGCCAGGAAACGCCGGTGCCGGGGCTTTTCGTGGCCCCGTCTACCGTTGATCTTAGCTCCGCCGATGTTGACCTTGTGGAAGACAAAAATCGCGTGCTGCGCCTGCGGCAGGCGCTCGGGAGCCAGGCGGCGCAGGATTGCGGGTTTGAGTATATTCTCATTGATTGCCCGCCATCTCTGAATCTGCTCACGATCAATGCGATGGTGGCGGCAAAGTCGGTTCTGGTGCCGCTGCAATGCGAGTTTTTCGCGTTGGAAGGGCTCTCGCAGCTTATGCTCACCGTGCGCGAGGTGCGCCAATCGCTGAACCCTGCGCTGGAGCTGCACGGCGTGGTGCTCACCATGTATGACAAGCGCAATAACCTTTCCCGCCAGGTGGAGGAGGATGTGCGCAGCAACCTTGGCGATCTGGTTTATGAAACCACGATCCCGCGCAACATTCGCCTGTCGGAAGCCCCGTCGCATTCGATCCCGGCGCTGATTTATGACCACCGTTCGGCTGGCGCGATTGCCTATCAAAAACTGGCCGCCGAACTGTTGCGCCGGATGAATGACCCCGTTGCCATAACCGAAAGGCTGACCGGATGAGCAAGAAACCCATACGCCGCAACCTTGGCCGCGGCCTTTCCACCCTGTTGGCGGATGTGGACCTCGGCAGCAGCCAGCCCAAAAGCCAGCCGAAGGCCGATTCCACCGTGCCTATTGAAAAGCTGCACCCCAATCCGGACCAGCCCCGCCGCTATTTTGCTGATAGCGATCTGGAGGACCTTGCCAGCTCGATCAGGACAAAAGGCATCATTCAGCCGCTAATCGTGCGCCCAAGCCCTAATAATTCTGAACAATATCAAATAGTTGCGGGCGAGCGTCGCTGGAGAGCCGCTCAGATGGCGCAAGTGCACGATATCCCCGTAATTATCCGTGAGCTCGACGACACAGAGGTCTTTGAGCTTGGAATTATCGAAAATATCCAGCGGGCAGACCTGAATCCGGTGGAAGAGGCGGTCGGGTATCGCCAGTTGATGGACCGTTTCGGCCATACCCAGGAGAAGCTCGCCGAGGCGCTGGGGAAATCCCGCAGCCATATCGCCAACCTGTTGCGCCTGCTGACCCTGCCCGACGAGGTGATCACCTATCTGAAAGAGGGCAAGCTTTCGGCGGGTCATGCGCGGGCCTTGGTGCCCGCTGCCAACCCGGCCGAGCTGGCGCGCAAGGTGATCAGCAAGGGCCTGAATGTGCGGCAGACGGAGGCGCTGGCGAAATCCGGTGGCAAGCAGCTTTCCTCCAAGCGGCAGCTACAGCCGCCAAAAGATGCCGACACGCGGGCGATAGAAAATGATCTTACCGCCCATCTGCGCCTGAAGGTGACCATTGACCACCGCCATTCTTCCGGCAAGGGCGAGTTGAAAATCTTCTATAATTCCCTGGAAGAGCTCGACGGGCTTTGCCAGCTTTTATCGCAGAATTAGGCCAGCAAATCCGCCAGCACCGCGTTGAGCAGGGGGCGGCCTTTGGCGGTGGTTTTCAGGGTTTTGCCTGAATGTTTTACCATGCCGAGCGCCTCGAGGCCGGCTATTTTTTCCCTCGAAATCGGCTGCCCCGAAAGATGTTCGTAGCGGCTCAAGTCGCTGCCCTCTGCAAGCCGCATCGACATCATCAGATATTCGGTCCCTTGGTCTTGCGGGGACAGGCGCTCGGCGGGGTGCAGCCCGTGGCCCCGATTGGCCACCGAATCCAGCCATTTTTGCGGCGATTCCTGGGTATGCAGGGCGGTTTTTTGGCCGTCAATGGTAAGGCGGGCATGGGCACCCGGGCCAATCCCTGCATAATCACCATAGCGCCAATAGATCAAATTATGACGGCTTTCCGCGTTTTCGCGGGCATAATTCGAAATTTCATAACCATTCAGCCCGAATTCTGCACAAATTTCCTGCGTGCCCAGATACATGTCGGCGGCGGCGTCAGAAGGCGGCAGGCCATTGAGCTTGCCTTTTTCGTAAAGCGCGCCAAAACGGGTGCCGGGTTCGATGGTGAGCTGATAAAGCGAGAGGTGATCGACGGCGAGGCCGAGGGCCTGGCGAAGCTCCGCAAACCAGTCTTCCGTGCTTTGGTTCTGGCGGGCATAGATGAGGTCAAAGCTCACGCGCCCGAATTGCGCTTTGGCAATATCAAAGGCGGCGAGGGCCTCTTTCACGGTATGCATCCGGCCCAGGGCTTTGAGGTCCGAATCGTTAAGTGCTTGAATTCCCATGGAAATCCGGTTTACCCCCGCCGTGGCGAAATCGGCAAACCTGCCGGCTTCAACCGAGGTCGGGTTGGCCTCAAGGGTAATTTCCGGCGCGTTGCCGTAGGTCCAGAGCCTGCCGATTTCGTCAATCAGCGCGGCCACGGTTTCCGGTTGCATCAGGCTCGGGGTGCCGCCGCCGAAAAACACCGTGTCCACCTTGCGCGGGCCAATGAGTGCCGCTTGGTGGCGGAGTTCCGAAAT
>JALWPC010000276.1 GCA_026995265.1 Paracoccaceae bacterium | reverse complement strand
GTTATCTGTTTGATAACCGCAACCTTTCAGGAGCCATATTTATGACCAGCTTTGACGACCGCGAAAGCGCCTATGAAAACAAATTCGCCCATGACGCGGAGACGCAATTCAAGATTGACGCCCGGCGCAACAAGCTTGTGGGCCTGTGGGCGGCTGAATTGCTGGGGAAATCCGGCGACGAGGCGGCGGCCTATGCGGTAGAGGTGATCAAATCCGATTTCGAGGAGGCGGGCGACGAGGATGTGATCCGCAAGTTGGCCGCGGACCTCGCGGGCAAGGCCGATGATGCGACCATTCGCGCCAAGCTGGCCGAATGCGCCAAGCAGGCCGCCGCGGAAATTGCCGCAGCTTAGCGTTGATCTCTGTCAAGGCGGGGCGGTGGCAACGGGGTTATCGGATAGTTCAACACAGTTGAACAGGAGACAACCCATGCTGAAAGTCGCGTCTATCATCTATACCATGGCCAGCGCCTCACTTATGGGGGCGCTGATTGTTGCCGCTCTGGTGGCAGGTTATGACACGCTGCCCTATATCGCCGCCGCTGCCGCTATCGGGGCACTGGTGGCGCTGCCGGTGTCTTACTTCGTGGCCAGGGCGATTACCGGAGAATAGCCGCGTAGTGGCCCCGTGGTCCCGGCGGCGAGCGAAGGGGCGCAGGTGACGGGGCAAAAGGGGGGCGCTGTGCATGATGCCGTTCCCCCGCCCATGGCTCGGGACGAAGTGGATGTGCTGGCGGGCTACCTGAAAAACGCGCAAGATGTGTTTGGCGGGCCGCCGGGCGAGCACCTTGGGACCATTCGGCGCACGGATGAAGGGACTACACCCTAAGGGATGAACGCCCAAGTGGAGGGGCGCAGTCACCCCAGGGGGGTTGACCATATCGCCAATACGGCAGCCGCCCGCTGGTGGGGGGCTGAAATCTATGAGCCAAATTGAGGCATTGCCCTGATGACATGTCTTATTTGACATGTCATCAGGGCAATGTGTGCCTGTTCGAACAGGGGCAGGGTGTGGCCACAAGGCGGGGTGTCGCCGCTGCAATTTCCGGTGCTGAAGCACCGGAACCGCGCCTCGCCTGCGGCTCGGCGGGCGGCGCGTTAAGGTATGGTTTGCCTGGCGAGATTGCGCCCGCGCCGCGCTGCGAAGTCTGCGCGTGTGGCGGGGGGCGCAATTGCGCGCACTACGGATGTCCGACAGAAATCACAGGCGGGTTTTGGGCCTAGCCAAACACCCGTTTGAAGATGGTGTCGACGTGCTTGGTGTGGTAGCCGAGGTCGAATTTATCCTCGATTTCCGCATCCGTCATTACGGCGGTGACTTCGGGGTCGGCCTTCAGCTCGGTCATGAAATCG
>JALWPC010000275.1 GCA_026995265.1 Paracoccaceae bacterium | reverse complement strand
GGCCCGCCGAGGCCCCCGTGCCCCCCTCAAATGCGGCGTGGCCGTAGCGGTCATAGGCGGCCTTTTTGTCCGGGTCTTTGAGAATGTCATAGGCCTCGTTCACCTCTTTGAACTGGGCTTCGGCATTCGGGTTGTCGGGGTTTTGGTCAGGGTGCAGCTCTTTCACCTTGCGGCGATAGGCTTTTTTCAGCTCGGCAGCGCTGGCGGATTTGGATACGCCGAGAATTTCATAATAACAAAGCTTTGCCATTATATAAGCCCTTTACCAATGAATCGGCCCGCCCGGGCAGGGCGGGCCGTTTATCTATACGGTCGGATCAGGATTTTTCGTTCTCGTCGAGATCTTCAAAATCCGCGTCCACCACGTCATCGTCACCGGCAGCCTCTTCGCCGCTGGCTTCGGCCTCTGCCGCCTCGGCTTCGGCTTTATAAATCGCCTCGCCGAGCTTCATGGCGGCTTCGGTCAGGTCCTGGGTCCGCGTTTTGAGGGTTTCGGCATCGGTGCTTTCGTCCTCAAGCGCTTCCTTCAGGTTTTTAGCCGACATTTCAATGACTTCAACCGTGGTTGGGTCCACCTTGTCGCTGTGCTCCTCAAGCGATTTCTCGGTTGAGTGCAGCAGGCTTTCGGCCTGGTTGCGCGCTTCGATCAACTCGCGCTTCTCCTTATCGGCCTCGGCATTTTCCTCGGCTTCCTTCACCATGGCTTCAATATCCTCTTCCGAGAGACCACCCGAGGCCTGAATGGTGATTTTCTGCTCTTTACCGGTGCCTTTATCCTTGGCGGAAACCGACACGATGCCGTTGGCGTCTATATCAAAGCTCACCTCGATCTGCGGCACACCGCGCGGGGCAGGCGGGATTTGCTCAAGGTTGAACTGGCCGAGCAGCTTGTTATCTGCCGCCATTTCCCGCTCGCCCTGGAACACGCGAATGGTCACGGCGCTCTGATTGTCTTCGGCGGTGGAGAACACCTGCGATTTCTTGGTCGGAATGGTGGTGTTGCGGTCGATCAACCGGGTAAACACCCCGCCCAGAGTCTCGATCCCCAGCGAAAGCGGTGTGACGTCCAGAAGCACAACGTCTTTCACGTCGCCTTGCAGCACACCGGCCTGAATGGCCGCGCCCAGCGCCACCACCTCATCGGGGTTCACGCCCTTGTGGGGCTCTTTGCCGAAGAACTTGGTCACTTCCTCGATCACCTTTGGCATGCGGGTCATACCGCCGACCAGCACCACTTCGTCAATGTCGCCCTTGGTCAGGCCCGCATCTTTCAGGGCGGCCTGGCATGGCTTCATGGACTTCTTGATCAGGTCTGCCACCAGCGATTCCAGCTTGGCCCGGGTCAGCTTGAC
>JALWPC010000274.1 GCA_026995265.1 Paracoccaceae bacterium | reverse complement strand
CGCGGCGGGCTGGCTTTCAGCGGCAGAAATTCCCCCCGTAGCCAGGGCGCTGGGCCTTTATCACAAGGTGCAACAGGTCAGCCGCCTCGCCGTGCAGGGCGCGTTCGACCCGGCTACATCCAGCAACGGGGTAGCCCGGCTTCTGGCCCGCACCTGCGGATATGACCAAATCAGCACACTTGAAACCGCGCTTGACGCCACCCGTCGCGAAATGGCAGATTTCATCGAACACAAATTGGCAGCAGGCAAATGACTTCCTCCCCCCATGACCCGCGCGGTGTCATCGCCGAAGCTTACAAAATAGAGAACATTTCCGCGCCTGAATGCCGCTCGATCTTCCTTGACTGGGCGCTGGAACCCCGCGAATTCGCGCTGAGCGCCGCGGTCGAAGCGCTGGCCGGAAAATACGCCGATTTGCCCGACCACCCCATGACCCGCCTTCTCATTGAAGCCAGCACCAAACCCGCGCCCCCCGCCAAAAGACGCGGCAGGCGTCGGCGCAAATAGCTTCTATTTTTCAAAAATACTCTGGGGGTGAGCGAAGCGAGGGGGCAAAGCCCCCTTTCATACCCCGCCACACACGCCACATTCGCAGCGCGGCGCGGGCCCGCCCTTGCCACACATGCACATACCTCGCCGCGCCGCCCGCCGAGGCGAAGCCGAGGCGCGGTTCGGGGCTTCAGCCCCGAAAGCTATGTGGCCAGCGCGTGCAGCACCCGCGCCCAGCTTCGCGCACCTTTCTGAAAGCTGGTCAAGCTGTATTTTTCATTTGGCGAATGGATCTGGTCATCCTCCAGCCCAAAGCCGATCAGCATGGAATTCATGCCTAAATACGCCTGAAAATGCCCGACAATCGGTATGGACCCACCACAGCCGATAAACACCGCCTCATTGGGCCATTCATCGCTCAGCGCCTGGCGCGCGGCGGTGAAATAGGGCGCGTCTATGGGCATATTGGTGGCCGCAGCCCCGTCTTTGGCGCGGTAGGATATGGTGCAGTCAGGCGGCAGGTTGCCTTCGAGATAGGTGCGCAACGCGGCTTGAATCGCCGTCGGGTCTTGCTTTCCAACCAGCCGAAAGCTGACCTTGGCGCTGGCTTCAGCGGGCAGCACGGTTTTGAAACCGGTTCCCGTATAGCCGCCCCACATGCCGTTAATATCACAGCTTGGCCGCGCCCATATCTGCTCCAGCGCCGAATAGGTCTTCTCGCCCGCCGGATGGCTCAGGTCCACCTCGCCAAGGAATTTTTCGGCTTTGAAACCGAGGCTTTCCCACTGGGCTTTCACCGCGTCGGGCACCGGCTCTACCCCCTCGTAAAACCCCTCCAGCGTCACGCGGCCCTCGTCATCATGC
>JALWPC010000273.1 GCA_026995265.1 Paracoccaceae bacterium | reverse complement strand
CGCGACCTGACCCGCGCCCGCAAATATATGGGCGTTTATCTGAGGAGCGCCCGCGACGCGACGGTCAAATTCGCCGAGCTCAACCGGCAGGGCCGCGACTCCGGCCGCGAGGCCGAGTTTGTGAGCCTGATCGACAACCTTGAAACCAGCTTCAACGGCGAGCGCCAGTTGATGTTGCAGGACAACCAGTCCGACCTCGACATCGAGATCGAAGTGCTGCAGGAAAGACTACAAAACGAGGGCCATTTGGCCAGGAATTAGACCCAGAGGGAGTTAGTTATGACTGAAGATGTGCGCCAAAAGGCCGAAACCAGCCTGAAAGAAGTCGAGGCCGTGACCGCCGCGCTTTTGCCCGAGCCCAAGGGCGAGCTGATCGTGGTGGATCAGGCCGACCCCGCCGAAAAAGCCGCGATTGAAAAGGCCATGGGCGAGCTTGACATGGGCAACACCCAGTCGATCATCCAATTCGGCTCCAAGGCCCAGGCCGAATTGCAGGTGATCTCGCAGGAAATGCTGGCAGGGGTGCGCAACAAGGATACCGGCCCGGCGGGCGACGCGCTGCGCTCCATGGTCACCTCTATTCGCGGCTTTTCCTCCAGCGAGCTGGACCCGAACCGCAAGCTGAGCTGGTGGGAACGCCTGTTGGGCAAAGCCAAGCCGGTGGCCGAGTTCATGGCCAAATACGAGCAGGTGCAGGACCAGATCGACAAGATCACCGAGGAGCTTCTGGACCACGAAACCGTGCTGCTGAAAGACATCAAATCCCTCGACACGCTCTATGAAAAGACGCTGGATTTTTACGACCAACTGGCGATTTACATCGCGGCGGGCGAAGAGAAGATCCGCATTCTGGACGAAGAGGGAATCCCCGCCATGGTGAAGGCGGTCGAGGATGCGCCGGAAGAAGACGGCGTGATCCGCGCCCAGGAATTGCGCGACCTGCGCGCTGCGCGGGACGACCTGGAGCGCCGCGTGCATGACCTGAAGCTCACGCGGCAAGTCACCATGCAGTCGCTGCCCTCCATCCGGCTGGTGCAGGAAAACGATAAATCGCTGGTCACCAAGATCAACTCGACCCTGGTCAACACTGTGCCGCTGTGGGAAACCCAACTGGCGCAGGCGGTGACCATTTCGCGCTCACGCGATGCCGCCAAGGCGGTGCATGAGGCCAATGACCTGACCAACGAGCTGCTCAAATCCAACGCCGCCAACCTGAAAATGGCCAATAAGGAAATCCGCGAGGAGATCGAGCGCGGTATCTTTGATATTGACGCGATCAAACAGGCCAATGCCGACCTGATCGAGACCATCGAGGACAGCTTGCGCATTGCCGACGAAGGCAAGGCCAAGCGGG
>JALWPC010000272.1 GCA_026995265.1 Paracoccaceae bacterium | reverse complement strand
GTGCTGAAGGCCTGCGGGATTTCCGGAGTCTGCACCGTGGTCGGGCTGGCGCCGAGCAATACCGCGAGACGGGAGGTGGCCGGGCTGTAGGCGCGCAGCTTCAGGCCCTTGAGGTCGGCACCGGAACGGATCGGCTTTTTCGTATAGAAACCCTGGGGCGGCCAGGGCACGGCATACAGCAGTTTCAGGCCGTTCTTTGCGAGATAGTCTTCTATGTAGGGACGGCTTGCAGCCCACAGCTTCTTCGCGGAATCAAAATCCGAAGCCAGAAAGGGAATATTGTCGGCCTTGAACACGGCATTCTCGTTGCCCAGCAGTCCCATGAACATCTCGCCGATCGGTACCTGTCCGGTGCGTACCGCGCGGTAGATTTCCGGATGCTTGTACAGGGAAGCGCCGGAATGCACCTTGATGACCAGGTCGCCGCCGGTGGCCTTGTTCACATCCTCGGCAAATTGGCGGACATTCTTGGTGTGGTGCACGCCATCGCCGTAAGGGGTCGGCATATCCCACTGGGTAGCCGCCTGGGCGGCGCCAAGGGACAGGCCCGCCATCAGGCTCAAACCGGCTATGGACAGCTTCTTGAAATGGCTCATGGTATTCCTCCTCGAAATGGGTGGGCGCGGACCGCGCCCGGCAAAGAAAAATGCAGACGATTTATCGATGTTTTATCTGCATTTTGTAATTGATACCACAGGCGTAAGCCCTGGACAAGCCCGGAATCGGCGGTTTTCTCAGGCGAAATGTCGTTTCAAGCGCAGGAAGGGTTGTTCCAGGAGGCGCCAACTGAGCCAGGACAGACCCAGCGACAGGCTGAAAACGACCAAGAAATTACCCAGCAGGGCCAGCGGTTCGGCCAGGGCGCCCGAAAAGTCCATGGGTCGCAGAGCAAAACCACTTTGCGTCCACCACATCTTGATCGGCATATGGACCAGATACAGCGCGTAGCTGTACTTGCCCACGGCCATCAGCCAGCGGCCGATGCGGTTCTTCCAACCCGGCCCCTCCGGCAGGGGAACCGACAGGGCCAGCAGCAACAGGGCACCGGAGAACAGGGCTACCGTGGTCTGGTTGAGCAGACCGAGGGTGCCGGTGACGGCACGGAACTCGTGGAACCACAGCAATTGTCCCAGGATTACTGCCAGCAGACCGAAGAACAGTGGTTTGACCCAGGGTCGAAGCCGTTCGAAATGTCTTTCGGATCGCAGCCAGTAGGCCAGCAGAGCGCCGATCGCAAGGGCATCCCAGCGCGCAAAGGTAAAGGTATAGGCGCTATGCTCCCACTGCGGATCAAACCGCCACAACGCCAGCCGGAACAGGGGCGCCGAAACAATCAGCAGCAGACACAGCCTCA
>JALWPC010000271.1 GCA_026995265.1 Paracoccaceae bacterium | reverse complement strand
CGTGACATGTGTGGACGGCCTCCGTTTGGCAAGATGTTTTTGTGTTCAGATCCAGCGGTCGAGTGCAGGCATGTGTCCGGCCTTTTCGTGTGGCGTTTCTCATGCCACTGGCCTTGATGAAGTCCGCGGATCAGGTTCCTAACAGGTCCTCGCGCTTGAAGCGCAGTCACGGCATACGGATTGTCCTGGTCCGGGTCTTGCGACCTTATGATCATCACACCATCAGCATCTCACCTTTCGCTTACCGTCAATCAATAAAGTAACGGTAAATCTTGTTACGCCTTTTGCATTTCAAATTTTGTTCCATGCATCATAATGGCCCAGACAATCCGTGCCATTTTGTTGGCCAGAGCAACGGCGCAAACCATATAGGGTTTGCGTTCCAAAAGACTCGCGGCCCACCGAGTGGATGCCGGTTTGCCCTGTCGACTGAAGCGCAAAACAGCATGTGCTCCGAGAACCAGCAGACGGCGGAGATAGGGATCACCTTGTTTTGTAATTTGCCCAAGCCGGATTTTGCCACCGGATGAGTTCTGTCGGGGAACCAGCCCGATCCAGGCAGCAAGCTGGCGGCCGGACTTGAAGACCTCGGGGTTGGTTATGGTTGCAGCCAGGGCGCTCGCGGTAATTGGCCCGATTCCCGGTATGGTTTCCAAGCGTCTGCTTAAATCACTTTGCTTGTGCCAGTCATGAATCGCGTCTTGTAAATGATCCACCTCTTGCTGAACAGTTCGCAATTGGCGCACCAAAGATTTTAACGCGGTTCGGGCAACATCTGGAATACTTTCGTCATCCTCGCATTCAACAAGCGCTATCAGTTTGTTTGCCCCGGCGATTCCCTGAGGGCAGACCATCCCGAGTTCGGCAATATGGGCACGAAGCGCATTCACAATCATTGTCCGCTGGCGGATCAGTAACTGCCGCGCACGATGCATCATTAAAACAGCCTGCTGATCTTCGCTTTTGATTGCAACAAACCGCATGGTGGGTCGTGTTACGGCTTCGCAAATCGCCTCTGCATCGGTTGCGTCGTTCTTTTGGCGCTTAACGTAGGGTTTTACGTATACAGCAGGCATGAGCTTAACATTATGACCCAACTTCGTCAGTTCTCGACCCCAGTAATGAGCGCTGGAGCAAGCCTCCATGCCAATCAGGCAGGAATGCAGGTTGGTGAAAAAGGCGAGGAAATCACTGCGTCTCACCTTCCGGCGAAAACGAACCTTTCCTTCCGCATCAATCCCGTGAATCTGGAAAACATTCTTGGCAATATCAACGCCAATTATAGTAACTTCTTTCATGGTCGGCCTCCTTTTGCGACAGAAAACAGCCGCAGTATGGCACAATGTGCCGTTCA
>JALWPC010000270.1 GCA_026995265.1 Paracoccaceae bacterium | reverse complement strand
AGGCCGACCCGATCACCGATGCCCCCTTTGCCCTGAAGGTCGAGACCCTGAAGGAAATCGACGATTTCGCCCGCGGGCTGGATGCGCGCGTGGTGCAGGTTTCCGCCAGCCTCGGGGCCTCGCTGCAGGAGGTGGAGATCCTGCGCCCCGAGGGCGAGGTGCTGCGCGACGTGCGCCCGATGACGGTGCTTTACGTGTCGGTGACGGTAGAGAAAGACGGCCGCCGGGAGTCGGGCAGCCACGGCTCCGGCGGCCGCTCCAAAATCGGCCTGCTGCTGGATGCGGATCACTGGCAGGCCGCCACCCGCGAGGCCCTGCGCATTGCGCTGGTCAACCTTGAAGCGCGCGACGCCCCCGCCGGCATCATGGATGTGGCGCTGGGCAACGGCTGGCCCGGCATCCTGCTGCACGAGGCCATCGGCCACGGGCTGGAGGGCGATTTCAACCGCAAGGAAACCAGCGCCTTTGCCGGATTGATGGGCAAGCAGGTGGCGGCCAAAGGCGTAACCGTGGTGGACGATGGCACCATCCCTGACCGTCGCGGCTCGCTGAGCTTTGACGACGAGGGCACCCCGAGCCAGCGCAATGTGCTGATCGAGGACGGCATTCTGGTGGGCTATATGCAGGACCGCCAGAACGCCCGCTTGATGGGGGTGAAGGCCACCGGCAACGGGCGCCGCCAAAGCTACGCCCACGCCCCCATGCCGCGCATGACGAATACGATCATGGAGAGCGGCGAGGCCACGCCGGAGGATGTGATAAAAGAGATCAAAGACGGGATTTATGCGGTGAATTTCTCCGGCGGGCAGGTGGACATCACCAACGGCAAATTCGTGTTCAGCTGCACCGAGGCCTATAAGGTGGAGGGCGGCGAGCTGAAGTATCCGGTGAAGGGTGCGACGCTGATTGGCGACGGCCCCTCGGCCCTGCGCCAGGTGCGGGCGATTGGCAATGACAGCACCATGGACCCGGGCATCGGCTCCTGCGGCAAGGCGGGCCAGACCGTGCCCGTGGGCGTGGGCCAGCCAACGCTTCTGATCGGCGGGCTGACGGTGGGCGGCTCGGCAGGCTAGGCGCACAACCGGACGCGCCAGCCTGGCGGGGGCTCGCTTTGGCGTTGGCCGATTGCATCGCCGGAATGACCATGCGGTGGCGCGCACCCCCAATGGCGGGCGGCTTGAACAGCGCTTTCGACGAGGTTCCGAAACGCCACACAACCTTTCCGACAAAACCGGCGTTGTTGCATATAAGATCGTTGAGACGGATTTCCCCTTTCCCAAGCCAGTCATTGGATTTTCACGCTCACAGGCATTCCATGTGCTGTGAATCGGTTAAGGCAGTTCACGATGACTTTGGC
>JALWPC010000269.1 GCA_026995265.1 Paracoccaceae bacterium | reverse complement strand
AGCTGTTCGACGTGGCAGCGCTGGAGGGTTTCGGGCAGTTTTCGCGGGCGGAACTGGCCGCCATGGGGGCGGTGGTGGATTACCTCGAGCTTACCCAATGCGGAAAAATGCCGCTTTTGAACCCGCCCGTGCAGGAGACCCCGGGCAGCCGGATGCAGATTGACGCCTCCACGCGGCGCAATCTGGAGCTGGTGCGCGCGCTGTCGGGGGGCCGCAAGGGGGCGTTGCTCGATACCATCGACCGGACGTTAACCGGCGGCGGCGCGCGCTTGTTGGAGAGCCGTTTAACCAGCCCGTCCAATGACTTAACGGCCATCACCCACCGGCTGGATATGGTCGAGGGCTTTGTGGAAACCCCCGCTGCCTGCCATGACATCCGCGCCCGCCTCGCGCAGGTGCCGGATATGGAGCGCTGCCTCTCGCGGCTGGCGCTGGAGCGCGGCGGGCCGCGGGACCTCGCTTCGGTGCGTAACGCGCTGGAGCAAGCGGCGGCCATGGCGGCAGAGTTTGGCTCCGCGGACCTCCCCGAGGGCACCGCCAATGCTTTGGCCACGATGCAGGGGCATGAAAAGCTGATCAAACTCTTGAACGCTGCCCTGATTGCCGAACCGCCCCTGCTGGCCCGCGATGGCGGCTTTGTCGCCGAGGGCTATATGCGCGAGCTGGACATTGCCCGTAAGCTGCGGGACGAAGGGCGCGGGGTGATTGCGGAAAAACAGGGGGTCTATGCGCGGGAAACGAGGATTAACGCGCTGAAAATAAAGCACAATAACGTGCTTGGCTATTTCATTGAAACCCCGGCCACCCATGCGGAAAAGATGCTCAACCCGCCGTTTTCCCAAACCTATATCCACCGCCAGACCACCGCCAACGCGGTGCGTTTTACCACGGTGGAGCTATCGGAGCTTGAAACCCGAATCCTGAATGCCGGCCACCGCGCGCTCGAGCTTGAAAAACAGATTTTCGAGGAATTACGCGCGGCGGTAATGGCCGAGGCGGCGCAGCTTTCCGGCGTGGCGCGGGCATTGGCCGAGATCGACCTTGCGACGGCGCTAGCGGTGCTGGCGATGGAGGAAGACTGGACGCGGCCCTGGCTCGATGGCTCCCGCGCGTTTGAAATTGTGGCGGGGCGGCACCCTGTGGTGGAGGCGGCTTTGCGGGGCTCGGGCAAGCCGTTTATTGCGAACAACTGCGATTTGAGCGCCGAGAAAAAGCCGATCTGGCTGCTGACTGGCCCCAATATGGCCGGTAAATCAACCTTTTTGCGGCAAAACGCGATTATTGCGATTTTGGCGCAAATGGGGGCCTATGTGCCTGCCGCCTCGGCCCATATCGGGCTGGTGGACCAGCTTTTCAGCC
>JALWPC010000268.1 GCA_026995265.1 Paracoccaceae bacterium | reverse complement strand
ATTTCCTGCTGGCGGTAGCGGGCAATCAGGCGTTTGCTCCGGGCGAACACAGCGGCGATTAGAACGAAAAGCAGGAGCAGCCAGAACAGAAAAAGCCGCCAGCGATGCCACCAAGCGGCGGCGCCGTCCAACAGCGCCTGACGCTGAAGCGGGTCGCGCAGGGTATGAACCAAATCGAAACGCTGCACGGCAAGGAGCAGCCCCGCCAGAAACAGCAAGCCGAAGAGTTTCAGGAAGTCGCCCTTGTCCATCGTTTAGAGCCAAGGATCGTCATCATCAGCGGCGGCGTCCGGACTAGATGTCGGCGCAGACTGAACAGGAGCCGCACCTTGTTCAGGCGGCGCGGTGTGAACGGGCTTCGCGGCGGGCTGTGTCGCCCGAAACGCATCGGCGGACACCGCGCCATTGTCTGAGGGGGGCTTGGCAGCGGCAGCCTGCTGCATTCGGGCCATCTTGTCGCGCAGTACCTGTTCCAGGTTGTTCAGAAAATCCAGCCAGGCTTGCAATGCCTGAACACTTTCGGTAAACGTATCGTCAAACGTGGTCATGAGCGCTCCTTACGATATAGCGGTTTGCAATTCGGTTTCGAGCTGGTACACAATGCGGCGAGCCAACTCGCGATCCTGCAGACGGGAGGAGAAAACAATGCGCTCCAACTGACTGGGCAGTACGCTAGCCACCAGCAAATCGTCGGGAAACGAGGCGATGCAGGTGCCGCGCGGCAGAATCGGCAGGGCATCAATCAGACGCTCGGGCAGACCGGGGAAGTGTTCGCGCACCCGGGCGCGTTCTGAATCTTTCTGGTTGAAGATGAGCGTATTGGCGGCATTCGCCAAAATGGGAATGCCGTGATGAATGCCTTTGTCGTCTTTGGGTCCCAGCAGGGAGTGCAAATCTTGGTCGGCGACGATCATGCCGACCAGCCGCGCGCGGGCAGTCTTGTACTCGGACGAGATGTAATCGGCGATAACGGCATCGCGCATCAAAATCCCCATCTCGTCCACGAAAAACAGGATGGGAGCGCGATCTCCCTGCATACGGCGCCGCCGAATGCCTTGGTTGATATTGGCGACCAGAATAGACAGCAGAGCCGAGCGCAGCGCGCCGCCCATGCCCTGCTGGGGCAGTCGGGAGACATCGTAGACGTTTACCGCGTGCGCCAGATTGAAGTCCACCGTCGTTGGATGCCCGAACAAGGCAGACTGGCTGCCGCGGGTGTAGATAGCCATAGTCAGCAATAGTGCGTCGCGAGCATCCTGCAAAGCGGGCGAGGTAACGCTGCGCTGCGTCAGCACCGCTTCCAGGTCGGGCAGCGTGGGCGAGTCCCCGCTGGGTCTCTGTCCATAGAGTTTCATCAAGGA
>JALWPC010000267.1 GCA_026995265.1 Paracoccaceae bacterium | reverse complement strand
GATGATTGCCCGCATTCTGTTTGACGCCTTTGGCGGGTCTGTCCATGACTGGCAGCAAATTCTGGCCTTCCTGGCGGTGCTGTCCATGTATGTCGGCGCGGTGGCGGCGATTGGGCAGAGCAACATCAAGCGGCTGATGGCCTATTCCTCCATCGGCCATATGGGCTTTGCGATGATGGGCCTCGCGGCGGGCACGGAAGCGGGCGTGCAGAATATGCTGATCTATCTGGTGGTTTATGTGGCCACCAATATCGGGGTGTTTGCCTTTATTCTGAACATGGAAAAGGACGGCCGCCCCGTCACCGATATTTCGGCGCTCAACCTTTATAGCCGCGTCGCCCCCGGGCGGGCCTTTGCGCTCCTGCTCTTGATGTTCAGCCTTGCGGGCGTGCCGCCACTGGCGGGCTTCTTTGCCAAGCTTTATGTGCTGCAAGCGGCCTTTGATGCGGGGCTGGGCTGGCTGGCGATTGCGGCGGTGGTGGCCTCGGTGATTTCGGCGTTTTATTACCTGCGGATTGTGTTCCTGATGTATTTCGGCGAGGAAACCGAGGCGCTGGATGGCAAAATTCCGATGCTGCATATGGGGCTGCTGGCGGCCTCTGCTGGGGCGATGGTGTTTGGGATTATCAACACATTTGGCGTGGAAGGCTATGCTTTAAATGCCGCCCGCGCGCTGCTCGGCTAGATGGGTTGGCCACCGGAGCTTGGGCGGGTTGTCCTTGAAACGGTGGACAGCACCAATGCCGAGGCTCTGCGCCGTGTGGGGCAGGGGGATATGTGGATCCTCGCCCATGCCCAGCCCGCGGGCGTGGGGCGGCGCGGCAGGCGCTGGGAGATGCCCAAGGGCAATTTTGCTGCCTCGCTTTTGATGCATTCCAAAGAGCCGCTGCCCGCTCTGGCGCAACGCTCGTTTGTGGCGGCGCTGGCGCTTTATGAGGTGCTGGATGGCCTTTGTGTTTCCGGCATTTCCCTGAAATGGCCCAATGATGTGCTGCTGGAGGGGCGCAAGCTGGCGGGGATATTGCTGGAAGCGGCCCCGGGCGCGATTGTGGTTGGCATGGGGGTGAACCTTGTCGCCACGCCCAAAGCCCTGCCAGAGGGGGCGATGGCTCCGATTGCCCTACATGAAGTGCTGCACAGCCCGCCGAGCGCCGAGGCTTTCCTTGAGCTGCTGGCCAATGCCTTCCGGACATACGAACACCAGATGCGCAGCTTTGGTTTTGCCCCCATCCGCGCGGCGTGGCTCTCTAAAGCCGCCCGTCTCGGCGACGTGATCCATGCCCGCTTGCCAGAGGCCACGCTTTCCGGCACATTCGAGACCATAGATGAAACTGGCGCTTTGGTGCTGGGCACGCTCGATGG
>JALWPC010000266.1 GCA_026995265.1 Paracoccaceae bacterium | reverse complement strand
GTAGCGCGGTTTCGGGGTGACAAGCTGCGGGCGGGTTCGAAGTTTCTGTACCATCCAAAGAATGAATCACGTCCCCGCACAAATGGGAATCCCCCAATCTTGCAAGGGTTCTATGCAACAACGCCGAAACTCTCGCAGCCATGATTTTGAGATTCTGGGCGCGGTCCATCCCCCCCGGTCTCCCCTTTACAAGCCCCCCCTCGCGCGGGATAAATAAGCGGAACTTTATTGGGAGCCCGCCATGCCTGAATTCGCCAAAACCCCCGCCAACTATGCCCCGCTCACCCCCGTGAGCTTCATCCGCCGCGCCGCGATGACCTATCCTGACCGGGTGGCCGTGGTCTATGGCGACACCCGCCGGACATGGGCCGAGACCTATGCCCGCTGCCGCCGGATGGCCTCGGCCCTGCAACGGGCGGGGCTGCACAAGGGCGATGTGGTGGGGGTGATCGCGGTGAACACCCCCGAGATCTACGAGGCGCATTTTGGCGTGCCGATGGCGGGCATGGTGCTGAACACCCTGAATTGCCGGCTGGATGCGGGCACGATTGGCTATATTCTGGCCCACTCCAAAACCCGCGCCCTGATCGTGGACCGCGAGTTTGCCGCCACGGTGCAAGAGGCGCTTGCGGGCTTGGAAAACCCGCCGATGGTGATTGACATTATCGACCCGGCGGCACCGGAAGGGCCTCGGCTGAGCGAGGTGGACTATGAGGGTTTTCTTGCCACGGGCGACCCCGATTTTGCCTATCAGCCGCCATCGGACGAATGGGACAGTATCAGCATCAACTACACATCGGGCACCACGGGGCGGCCCAAGGGGGTGGTCTATCACTATCGCGGGGCCTATCTGAATGCGCTGGGCAACGTGATGGAATGGAACATGGGGGCAGCCCCGGTCTACCTCTGGACCCTGCCGATGTTCCATTGCAACGGCTGGTGCTTTCCATGGACGATTGCGGCCAAGGCGGGCACGAATATCTGCATCCGCAAGGTGACGGCTGAGAACATCTATAACGCCATTGCCGATGAGGGGGCGAATTATTTCTGCGGGGCGCCGATTGTGCTGAGCTTTGTGATCAATGCCGATGCGCAAACCAAACGGCCCTTCACCCACAAGGTCAATGTGATGACCGCCGCCGCCCCGCCCCCCGCCTCGGTGCTGGCCGCCATGCAGGAAGAGGGGTTTACCGTCACCCATGCCTATGGGCTTACCGAAACCTACGGCCCCTGTGTCTCCTGCGCGTGGAAGCCCGAATGGGACGCCCTGCCCATGGGCAAACAGGCGAGCCTGAAGGCGCGCCAGGGGGTGGCCTATGTAGTGCAGGAAGATGTAACCGTGCTGGACCCTGAGACCATGCAAC
>JALWPC010000265.1 GCA_026995265.1 Paracoccaceae bacterium | reverse complement strand
CGCGCCGCCACGCCTGGGCGGATGGGCAGCCGGACTTAAGCGCCCGTAACCATTACACTTTCATTCGGATCAATCTGGATGGTGCCCTGGCTTTTGATATGGCGCTCCACCACGTCAGATATCGGCTCGCCCGATGCGCCGCCTTCTGCCACACTGGCCCAGCCCGCAACGATATAGGTTTTGGCAGGGTCTATCTTTTCGCCAGTTTTCAGCAGGGTCATATCCGTGAGGCGCTCGCCCTGCTTCTTGCTCACATCAATTTGGTAGCCCATGCCGCCAACCCGCACCATATCACCGCCCTGCTGATAGTAAGGATCCGGGTTGAAGAGGTTATCTGCCACATCTTCCAGGATCAGCTTCAAGGTTTCGCCGGTCATTTCCGAACGATAGGTGTTGGGGTAGTTCATCGCGGTGCAATTGTAGAGGTCTTCGCGGGTAATATCATCCCCCGGAATCAGGCTTGGCCCCCAGCGGAAGCCGGGGCTAAGTGCAATATCGGCGTCTTTTTCCGAGATCAGCGCGTTACAGATCAGGTCATCCCATGTGCCGTTAAAGTTGCCACGGCGGTAAAGCAGACTGTCGGTTTTGCCCAGCACCTCGGAAAGCTCGGCCTCGTAAGGGGCGCGCTGCGCGTCGATTGCCTTGGCAACCTCGGCATCCGGCTCGATCACATCCGAGAAGATCGGGATCAGCTTGAAGGCATAGCTCTTGATGCGGCCATCCTGCACATCAAGGTCCAGCCGGCTAACAAATTTGCCGTTGGAACCCGAGGCGATCAGCATGGTATCGCCCACCATCACCGGCTCGGGCAGCGCGTCGTGGGTGTGGGCGGTCAGGATCACGTCAAGGCCGGTCACCTTGCTGGCCATGGAGCGGTCGACGTCAAAGCCGTTATGGCTCAGGCACACCACCAGATCGGCCCCTTTGGCCCGCACTTCATTGACCATAAGCTGCATGTGGGTTTCGCGAATACCAAAGGAGTATTCAGGGAACAGCCAGCCCGGGTTGGCGATCGGCAGATAAGGGAACGCCTGCCCGATCACGGCGATTTTCACCCCGCCGCGCTCGAAAAATTCGTAGGGTTTGAAGTCCTCTGAAGGTTCTTCCCACTCTTTGTCATAAATGTTTTGCCCCAGCCCGGGGAACGCGACATTGCTCAAAATATCCAGCACCCGCTCGGTGCCGAGAGTGAAATCCCAGTGGAAGGTCATGGCTTCGGGCTTCAGCAGGTTCATCACGTTGACCATGTCCTGGCCCTGGGTTTTCTGCGCGGTATAGCTGCCCTGCCATGTGTCGCCGCCATCGAGCAGCAGCGCGTCGGGGCGGTCGGCGCGAATGGCGTTGATCACCGTAGCGCAGCGGTCCAACCCGCCCATTTTGCCATAGCCCTTGGCCAGCGCGGCAAAGTCCTTATAGGTCAGGGCATAGGCCTCTGGCGAGCCGGGCTTGAGGCCGAACATATCAATGAAATCCTGACCGGTGACATGGGGCGGCAGGCCGTTCACCTCGCCAACGCCGAGGTTTATCTCCGGCTCGCGGAAATAGATCGGCTTGAGCTGGGCGTGAATATCGGTGATGTGAACAAGCGTCACGTTGCCGGTTTTTTTGAAGCTCAGCAGGTCATCCTGCGTGAGGGCCTGCTGGGCGGCCAAACGGGCCCAATTCCCAAGGCCCGAGGCCCCGTAAATAGCCGAGGCAGCAACAGACGCTTGCAAAAAATCGCGACGTGAGATCATGTCTTTTCTCCGAGATGTGAGGGATAAAGCAAGGGTGCCAAGCAGCACACCAGCACTAGCCCCGTGGGGAAAAAGCGCCCCCCGAAGGGAGCGCCCAAATCTTTAGTTGCGAACCGAAGGCCCTTCGATCCCGAGGCCGTTACCCCGCGAGGCCACGTAAAGCTCCAGCGCGTGGAACTCCGGGCCACCGGGCTTGTAAGGCTCGGCACGCATGTTTTTCATGCAGCCTTTGAAGCGGTTCTCAACCGAGTTCAAATGCGCATTTTTCAAGCGATACACAGGGAAGCCGGTGGTCTGACCTTGGCTGAGAATCTCAGCGCGGATCCGAACACCGTAGTTTTCCTCGTGACAGCTAGAGCAGGACATACCCAACTGGCCTTGCTTGACATAGTAAATGTCATGGCCCTGCTGCCACAGATCAGCCACTGGACCGTCAATCGCAACATTGCGGATCTCGCCACGCGATTGCAGGTTCAGCAAGCCCACCATGCCGTTCAACTGGGTTTTACCCCACGGCCAGGCCTCGGCCTGCATACGCGCTGTGCGACAATAGTTGATATAGTCTTCCATTGTGTATAGCGCGTTCTGGTCAGGGTTCCAGCGTGGCAGCACCGCCGCCAAACCTTTGAACTCCTCGGGGCCACCCTCGTGGCAGCTTGCACAGCTCTTGCCCGCAGCACCATCAACGGTGTTAAAGGCTTCACGGGCAGCATCAACTTCCAGCATGCCGGGATTGTCGAAGTCGTCCAACTGGAGGACCTGGGTTTCTTCCGCACGGAACTCCCAGCCAGAATAAATCGCCGGAATATCCATATGCGACGGGGCTTGCGCCTCAGCCACAATGTTGATCCCGTCGATTACCAGCGGTTTGATTTCTGCCGGGGGCTGACCCTCGGCCAAGGCAGCGGTGCCAACCAGCGCAAAGCCGGTGGCGATTACTGCGCTTAGGGTTATGTTTTTCATTATATATACCTCCCCTTTGCGTTAGCCCACGGTGATGTCTTTGGACTCGGTATAAACCGACCCATCGTCATCATTCCATGTGAATGTCATTGTGCCCGATTCCTGCACGACAGCGTCAAACTGGAAATAGGGATTGGTGGAAACAGCGCCCTGAAGCTCGGCCTGCATCACGTTCTCGCCATTGAAATCACAGGAAAAGTGATTGATGATCGAGCGCGGAATACGGTTGCCGTCTTTATCCTTGCGCTGCCCCGATTCCATTTTGTGGGAAATCAGGGTTTTAACTTCGAAGGCCTCGCCAGCCGTAACTGACCGAGGAACACGAACGCGGGGTTTTACATTATCTGCCATTGTTCTTTTTCCTCTCTGGCTCAGCCGCCGCAGCCGCCGATGGTTACTTTTACGGTGGATGTGCCGCGACGAACGCTGCCGTCCGGCATCTTGGCCAGCGCGATAACATCCTGCGTGCCAGCCAGCCGGATACGGCAGGACGCCGATTGCGACCCGGCCAGCGAGCCGAACATGAATTCGATCACTTTCGGAGACGGGTTGCCCGACGCCAAAATCAGAATCGAAGCTGCGCCCGGGGCGGAAACCGAAATCGGCACGGTGTTGCCGTTTTCGGCAATCTCCGGTGTGGTCAACTCTACACCACCATCGGTGATCGCACCACCAGCGGCATATTCCGCCACAGCGGCATCGGTTGCTTCCTGGTCAGCAAAGGCCTGCAACGGCATGAGGCTGACAGCCGCCGCCCCAGCACCAATCGCGAGGGTCTCGCGTCTTGTGAATTCCATAGTATTCTCCTGATTATCTTTGGTCCGGGACCGGATCATTCTTTCAATGTTTCCAGATAGGACAGCACATCTTCAACCTCTTGAGCCGAAAGAATGGTTGTGCCCTGGAATTTCTTCATGGTGCGCGGCAATGTGGCCGGCACATACATGGCTGGCATGATGGTTCCGTCAAACGTGTGCTTGGCATTGACCAAAATTCCACGGATAAACGCTTCATCATAGCGGCTGGCAACACCGTCCAGCGACGGGCCGACAAGGCCGTGGAACGGCACGTCTGACATTGCGCTCACAACGTGGCAAGCAAAGCAGTTGCCCTTCTTGCGGTTGATCATTGTTTTCTGACCATTCGCCGGGTCTCCCGGAACGCCGGTGAGCGAAACTGGAACACCCCCGTTATCATCAAAGACAACATCGCCGGGGGCGACCTCACCTAAGGCCGCAGTTGCCATCATGGCGACTGAAGCACAAGCGGTGAGAAGTATCGAGTTTTTCATGTATTTCTCTCCCTAGTTTATTAACATACAGCGCAACCGGTGCCGCCAGGGGCACTCTTATACTGTTACACAATGTGACCGCACTCTAAGCCTTCGTTTGACATAGTTCAATCACAAAAACCAATTGTTGAATGCAAATACGCAATATTATTGCGTATTCTTTGGTATACTTTACTGATTTCGCTGTGTTGCGAACATTCTGGCGTGATATTTCTGGAATTGTTCGCCGGATTCATAACCGTGATTCACCACCCAGGTGAGCATGTTGAGCGTCATCCATTTGCCAAAGGCCCCGGGCATAACCGCCACGGCGGCATCGGACAGGCTCTGCCCCTCGGGCACCTCTTCGGGGGCAAACAGAATGGTGGGGGTAAAGAACACACCCCATTTCTGCACCATGTCCTGCTCTTTAAGCACCTCGCCGTCAAAATCCGTCACCTCGAGGTCGCCAAACATGTTGATCTGCACGAAATAGTAATTGTCCCGGATCATGGCGTCGATTTCGGGGATGGGGAAGATTTCGTTGTGCATCTTGGTGCAGTAAATGCAGCCGCGTTGCTCCACGATCACCGCCAGCCGCAGCCCCAGCGCGTTGGCATCCTCAAGGTCCTGGCGCATGTCCAGAAAGGTGGTGCGCAGCCAGTCGGGTTTGTGCAGCCCGTCATCCCCCAGCGGCACCTCGGCCGAGGCCAGTTGAGGGGAAAGAATCAAAGCGGCGGCAAGGGCGAGTTTTTTGAGCATGGGAACCTCTGGAGTTATCCGATCTTCTGGAAGATGGGGAAGGTTGTCAGCAGCCAGTTCGAAATTGCCGAGACCTGCCCGGTGACGATCAGCAGCGCAAACAGGATCAGCAACGCCCCCATCAGCTTTTCCACATAGCCGATCAGGGTGCGGTGGCGTTTGACCCAGCCAAGGAAGGGGCCGGAAAAGAATGACACCGCAATAAACGGAAAGGTCATCCCCGCCCCGTAAACAAACAGCAGCATGGCACCGTGGGTGATGCTGTCCTGATCCATGGCAATAAACAGAATGGCCGAGAGCGCCGGGCCCACGCACGGGGTCCAGCCAAAGCCGAAAGCCAGGCCGATCAGGTAAGAGCCCAGATAGCTGGCCGGTTTGATGGAGGAGGAGTCAATCTTGGCCTCGCGATAGAGGAACGGCACCTTGATTATCCCGAGAAAGTGCAGGCCGAAGACCGTAAGAATGGCCGCCGCCACATAGGAAAGCGGCTGTTTATACTGCCCCAGCGCCTTGCCCGCCGCCGTGGCCCCCATGCCCAGCAGCACGAAAATTGTGATCACACCGGCCGCAAACAGCACCGAAGACAGGATCAGCCTGCGCTTGGCCCCCGGGGCAATCCCGTCATCTTCCGTCAGCTCCTGCATGGAGAGACCGGCCATATAGCTCAGGTAAAACGGCACAATGGGAAGTATACAGGGCGACAGGAAAGACAATAAACCTGCAGTCAGTGCGGTAAAATAGCTCGGATCGAAGCCCATTACATTCCCCATTTTGAATTCTTATTGATATTGTCTCGATTCTGTGCAAATCATATTGCCATACTTTCATATGTAAAGGGCGGATGATGCGATTCTACAGGTTTATAGCCAGGGCGATGCTGGCCCTTGCCCTTTTTGCCTCGCTTTTCGGCGTGGCGCGGGCCGAAACATTGCTGATCATGTTTGATTCCGAAGGCTGCCCCTATTGCGAACAATGGACCGAGGAAATCGGGCCGATTTATCCGAAAACCGAGGAAGCCGCCATTGCGCCGCTTTTGCGGATGGAC
>JALWPC010000264.1 GCA_026995265.1 Paracoccaceae bacterium | reverse complement strand
ACATGTCTACAGAGGCATGTATCAGAATGCCGAAGTATCGGCAGGCGCCAACGCCCAAACAGGCCAAGGCACCCTAACCCCGACATCTTTGGCTGCCCCCGTGGCGGGGCTGGTTGCAACCGGGATCAAATAAAAGTTGTCGGGTTATATGTTATATAAGGGGCGCTGCCCCTCGCTGCGCTCACCCCGGGATATTTTGGCAATTTGGAAAATTGGCTATAATGGCAGCGCCGTGGTGGATTTGATCTCTTCCATGGAGAGCAGGGCGGTGACGTTGAAAACTTTGACCTGCGCAATCAGGGCCTGATAGAAGCTGTCATAGGCCTTGGCATTTTTCACCCGCACCTTGAGGATATAGTCGATATCCCCTGCCAGCCGGTGGGCTTCCAGCACTTCGGGGCGGGCGTGCAGGGCCTTCAGGAAGGCGGCTTGCCAATCGGCTTCGTGCTCTGATGTGCGCACCAGCACGAAGAAGCAGGCGTCCAGCCCGAGGGCTTCGGGGGAGAGGATGACGGTTTGTTTTTCGATCACCCCGGCGGCGCGGAGCTTGCGAATCCGGTTCCATACCGGGGTTTTGGACGAGCCGGTTTTCCGTGCGATTTCCTCGAGCGAGGCGGAGGCGTCCTGTTGCAGGGCCTTGAGGATGTTCTTGTCAAGCGGGTCAAGGGGGTAGGGCATTCTGGCGGGGCTCCTGAAACTGGGAAAATATTATGGAAATATGCGTATATGCCCGCGTAATTCCTTATTTTTCCCGATATATGGTAATATCCTAGAACAATATCCTAATATCTAAGGAAAGCAACCGCAGATTCAGGAAGGATATTCCATGACCGACCACGCCATT
Source organism: Paracoccaceae bacterium (assembly GCA_026995265.1). Lineage (GTDB taxonomy): Bacteria > Pseudomonadota > Alphaproteobacteria > Rhodobacterales > Rhodobacteraceae > UBA3077. The sequence goes on along the minus strand of JALWPC010000264.1, from coordinate 4,947 downwards.
ATCACCGCTAAAGCCGATGACGCCACCGTTTACCTGACCGCCTGTGATGCCTGGACGCCGGACCTGGCGCTGGCCGAGGTGCTGCCGCCCGAGGACCAAGGCTGGCGGCTGGCTTTTGCCCGGCGCTTGCGGGAGGTTTCGGGGGCGGGCCTGCGGGTTGTGATGACCGACAGCAACGGCTTGCCTGTGGCCTAGGCCTTTTTGCCCGCAGGCTTTTTCTTCGCCTTTGCCTTTTTCTTCGCGGGCTTTCGCTTGCCCTTGCTGGCGGCTTTGGCATTGACCAATTCCACCGCCATGTCAAAGCTCACATCCTCCGGTTCGGTGCCTTTGGGGAGGGTGGCGTTGATCTTTTCCCACTTGATATAGGGGCCATAGCGGCCCTTCATGATGTTCATTTCGCCGCCATCGGGGTGCTCGCCCAGGCTCTTGAGAGGTTCGGCGGCCTGGCCACGACCCCGGCCCGGGGGCTTGGAGGCGATCAACTCGACCGCGCGGTTCATGCCGATGGTGAAGATCTCGTCGCCCTCGGGCAGGTTCACATAGGTTTTGGCGGGCTTTTTGCCCTTTTCCCCGGCGGGCTTTGTCCACAGAATATAGGGGCCATAGGGGCCAATGGCGGCGGTGATCACCCCGCCTTCGGGATGCTCGCCGATGGTGCGGGGCAGGCTGAGAAGTTGCAGGGCGCGTTCCAGCGTCATGTCGGCGGGGTCGGTGCCTTTGGGCACCGAGGCGCGCCTGGGCTTGGGCTCTTCTTCGGTGGGCTCGCCAAGCTGCACATAGGGGCCGAAGCGGCCCGTGCGCAGGGTGACCGGCGTGCCGTCCTCGTTGACGCCCAGCACCTTGCCGTCCAGCCCCGCCATATCGCCGCCCGGGGCCTCGCCGCCGAGGGGGCGGGTATAGCGGCATTCGGGGTAGTTCGAGCAGCCAATGAAGGCCCCGCCGGAGCGGGCGGTGCGCAGGGAAAGCGTGCCGGTGCCGCAGTTTTTGCAGATGCGCGGGGTGGGGTCTTCGGCCGTCACCGGAAACAGGTGCGGTTCCAGAAATTCGTTGATTTTCTCCAGCACATCGGTGATGCGCAGTTCCGCGGTTTCGGCAATGGCGGCGGAGAAATCCCCCCAGAAGCGGGCCAGCAACTCTTTGTAATCTTCCTTGCCGGCGCTCACCTTGTCCAGGTCATCCTCCAGCGCGGCGGTGAAATTATAGCCGACATATTTGCGGAAATAGCTCTCCAGAAAGGCGGTGACAAGGCGGCCCTTATCCTCCGGGTGCAGGCGGTTTTTCTCTTTGCGCACATAGGCGCGGTCCTGAATGGTGGTGATGACAGAGGCATAGGTGGAGGGGCGGCCGATGCCCAGCTCTTCCATGCGTTTCACCAGGGTGGCCTCGGTATAGCGGGGCGGGGGCTGGGTGAAGTGCTGCTGGGCGAAGGTGCTGGCATCCTCGGAAAGCACCGCCTTTTCGTGGCGCAACATGCCTTGGTCAATCACCCGCTCGTCTTCGGTGAATTTGGCGTAATCCGCCGCAAATCCGCCCGCCTTGGGCCTGGCAGCATCGCCCTCGTGGATGACGGGGAGGCGGGCGTCATCGCCCCTGTTTTCCACGTCGTCCCTGCCTTCTTCATAGACCTTCAGAAAGCCGTCAAACGTCACAACCTGACCATTGGCGCGCAGCACCACTTCGCCATCGGCCGAACCGATGTCTACGCTGGTGCGCTCCAACTTGGCGCCCGCCATCTGGCAGGCAATGGTGCGCTTCCAGATCAGCTCGTAGAGCTTTTGCTGGTCGCGCTCCAGACGGTCAAGCCTGGCGGGCTCGCGGCTCATATCCGTGGGGCGGATGCACTCGTGGGCTTCCTGCGCGTTCTTGGCTTTGTTCTTATACATTCGGGGGGATTTCGGCAGGTAGGCCGCACCGTATTTGCCCTTGATATAGTCGCGCGCCGCGCTCACCGCCTCGGGGGCCATGTCTATGCCGTCGGTCCGCATATAGGTGATGTAGCCCGCCTCATAAAGCCGCTGGGCGGTGGACATGGTTTGCTTGGCGCCAAAGCCGAATTTGCGGCTGGCTTCCTGCTGGAGGGTGGAGGTCATAAACGGCGCGGAGGGGTTACGGGTGCCGGGCTTGGCCTCGACCTTTTGCACCGTGAGGGCGCGCGAGGTAATGGCCTGCACGGCCAGCTCGGCGGATTCGGCGCTGGGCAGGTCGAACTTCTCCAGCTTCTTGCCGCCCAGCGTGGTGAGGCGGGCCTCAAAGCTCTGGCCGCGCGGGGTTTCCAGCATGGCTTTCACCGACCAGTATTCCTGATTCTTGAACGCCTCGATCTCCATCTCGCGCTCAACGATCAGGCGCAGGCAGACCGACTGCACCCGGCCCGCCGACTTCGCCCCGGGGAGCTTGCGCCACAGCACGGGCGAGAGGTTGAACCCCACCAGATAATCCAGCGCGCGGCGGGCCAGATAGGCCTCGACCAGAGGCATATCCACCTGCCGCGGGGCTTTCATTGCCTCGGTCACGGCGGATTTGGTAATGGCGTTGAACACCACCCGTTCCACATGGGTGCTCTTCTTGATCACCCTGCGCTTTTTCAGCGCTTCCTCGAGGTGCCAGCTGATCGCCTCGCCCTCGCGGTCGGGGTCGGTGGCCAGAATCAGCGTATCATCCTTATCGGCCTTGAGCGCATCGACAATCGCCCGCACATGCTTTTGCGACTGGCTGCCCACCTGCCATTTCATCTCGAAATCATGCGCCGGGTCCACCGAGCCATCTTTTGGCGGCAGGTCGCGCACATGGCCGTAAGAGGCCAGCACGGTAAAGCCCGGCCCGAGGTATTTTTCAATGGTTTTGGCCTTGGCAGGGGATTCGACAACAACAACAGCCATGGGGAGATTCTCCGGATTTGCAACACCTCGTTGGGCGCGGAACATGGTTCCTATCGCAGGTAAATGTCAATGGTCAATCAACGCCCGCTTACAAAACCCCTGAAAAACTGGGTGTTTTGCACAGGTGTGGAGATTTTTTATAATCCACATTTACAAAATGTAAAAACTTTCTCAATATTCGTGCAATTGCTTTTGGTTTGTGCAATATATGACGTGCAATCTGAAATTCTACACTTGCTGGGAGGCATAAATATGGCTGAAATCGTAGTAATCGGGGCTGGCATTGGCGGTTTGCCCGCTGCTTATGATCTGAAAAAGGAATGCAGGAGCGAGGATAACATCACGGTTATCTCCAATAATCCCTATTTCCAGTTCACCCCATCCAACCCGTGGGCGGCCGTGAGTTGGCGCAAGCGCGAAGATATTACGATTGATCTCGAGCCGGTGCTGAAAAAGCAGGGAATCAGGTTTCTGGCGGACCCGATGGTCAAGTTCGACCCCGAGAACAACACCATCACCCTGCAAAGCGGGGCCGAAGTGAAATATGATTATGTGGTGATCGCCACTGGCCCCGAGCTCGCCTTTGACGCTATCGAGGGGCTTGGCCCCCATGGCGGCTTTACCCAGTCGGTGTGTGATGTCAACCACGCGGTGACGGCAAGCGCCGCCTGGGAAGAGTTCTGCAAGAATCCCGGCCCGATTGTGGTGGGTGCGGTTCAGGGGGCGTCCTGCTACGGCCCGGCTTACGAATTCGCCATGATCATGGACACCGATTTGCGCAAGCGCAAGATTCGCGACAAGGTGAAGATGACCTTTGTAACCGCCGAACCCTATGTGGGCCACCTTGGCCTTGGCGGCGTGGGCGATACCAAGGGTATGCTGGAGCGCGAAATGCGCCATCGGCATATCAAGTGGATCACCGATGCGCAGGTGGACAAGGTGGAAGACGGCAAGATGCATGTGAGCCAGATAGCCATGGGCGGTGAGGTGGTCGCCACCCATGAACTGGAATTCGGCTTCTCGATGATGCTGCCCTCTTTCCGCGGCCTGCCGCCGTTCATGCCGGAGAATGCGCCGGAAGGCCTGGCAAATCCGAAGGGCTTTATCATTGTCGACAAGCACCAGAAGAACCCGAAATTCCCCAATGTGTATGCGGTGGGCGTATGTATCGCCATTGCGCCGCTGGAGGCTACGGCGGTGCCTGTGGGCGTGCCCAAAACAGGCCTGATGATCGAGTCGATGGTGGCGGCCGCGGCGGGCAATATCGGCCAGGCCCTGCGCGGGCAGGAGCCAACCCATGAGCCAACATGGAACGCCTTCTGCCTGGCCGACTTTGGCGACAAGGGCGTGGCCTTCATGGCACAACCCCAAAACCCGCCGCGCAACAAGAACTGGGCGTCGGAAGGCAAGTGGGTGCACTGGGCCAAGATCGGCTTTGAGAAATACTTCATGCGCAAGATCCGCAAGGGCCAAAGCGAGCCGTTCTTTGAAAAAACGGTGATGAAGACCATCTCGATGACTCGCCTGAAAGACTAGGCATTTCGCCCATCATTCAGCAGCCCGTGCCACAAGCGCGGGCTGTTTTTATGTCCGGTCGGGCTTGCCCCGACATGCGCTGACGAGGTGGCCCGGGCTGCGTGCGCAATCTTGCTGATAAATTGCTGTGGCTGGCTTCTCGCGCAATTTTGCCAACAAATTGCTGGGGTAGGGTCGCCGAGGAAGCGCACTCTTGGGACTGTCCGGCAGCTCCGAGCTTGCTTTTTCTCCTAAGGGGGTAAACCCCCTGTCGAAAAAGCACAATTTTTGCAAGCAAAAATCGGTAGCCCTCACGGGCCGTGGCCTCGCTGCGCTCGGTGGGATAGACTGCGGGAAAGGGGATGGATATGAAGTCGGTAATACTCCAGCGGGGGATCAATGTGGGCGGGCATGGCAAGCTGCCGACGACGGCGCTTTGCGGGAGCGGTGTGCACAGCGCGCAACATGAATTCCGTGCGGAAGTTGCAGCAGATGCTTGACGGCTAAGGCCGGTGCCGCCTATCGTCAGGCAAAAAGGTTTTTATGCCCCAAG